>JAADER010000016.1 GCA_013153275.1 Thermoproteota archaeon | reverse complement strand
AATAGCCTCGCTACGTGAGGGAAAATAACCCTTCTGCACAAGCTTCTCCAACTCCCTAATCATCCACTCCGGCAAATGAACACTAATCAACTTCATACGCTCACGAGACTGAGCATTATCGTTCTTCGACTCGTTAAGCTTCACAGATCTACCACTCATTGAGCGTATACTGTGTTAAAGATTTTTAAGGATTATTTCTTCAGTAGACATATTATCCTTGAGGTATTGAAAGTTTACTAGGAGTAGAATTCAGGATACAGACCTGAATCAGGAGAGAACCTGATACAGTAATGAAGTGTAGGAGAAAAATATATGAAAAATATTCAAGACCAACGACCCAGTATTTTACTTAGCGACTGCCTCGTCCTTTATGGACTCAAATACTGCTTTTCTGTAGTATCTCTTAGTGAGGTCAGGTGGGACTAGCGTCAGCTCGTCTTCTGGCAGTATACTTAAGACTTCCCATGCTAGGTCAAGGGTCTGGTCGAAGGTTCTTCTCTCGTAGAATCCTTGTGATAGGAACTTCCTCTCGAATGCATCTGCGAAACGTAGGTATCTTCTCTCTCTCCATCCTAGGTTTGCCTCTCCTACCAGTATTGCCAGCTTTCTGATCTCTACTGCCTTAGCATACGCTGCCACTAGCTGGTTACCAACGTATTTATGATCCTCTCTTGTCTTTCCTTCGCCTACCGCATCCTTCATGAGTCTCGATAAGCTTGCTACTCCTACGAACTCTCCTACTACGTCTATTGGTGGGTATATTCCCTTGCCCCATAGTGCTCTGCTTAGTATTATCTGTCCCTCTGTTATGTATCCTGATAGGTCAGGTATGGGGTGAGTGATGTCGTCGTGAGGCATAGTGAGGATTGGGAACTGTGTTAAGCTGCCCTTCTTTCCTACTACTTTTCCACATCTCTCATATATTGATGCTAGGTCTGTGTACATGTATCCTGGGTATCCTCTTCTTCCAGGTAGCTCTCCCTTACTGCTTGATAGCTCTCTCAGACCCTCACAGTAGTTTGTCATGTCTGTTAGGATTGCTAGGACGTGGTATCCCTTCTCCCATGCTAGGTACTCTGCTATTGTTAGTCCTATTCTTGGTGCGAGGATACGTTCTGCTACTGGGTCGTTTGCTAGGTTCAGTACTACGACCAGTCTTCTCAGTGCTCCGGTCTTCTTGAACTCGTTTAGGAAGAATAGTGCCTCCTCCATCTTGAGTCCTATCCCTACGAATACTATGACGAAGTCTTCCTCTTTTCCTGGAACTGTTGCTTGTCTAGCTACCTGTGCTGCAACGAGGTTATGTGGAAGTCCTGAACCTGAGAATATTGGCAGTTTCTGTCCGCGTACCATCGTGAACATCGCATCTATTCCGCTTATTCCCGTCTCAATGGGCTCGTTCGGAGGTATTCTGGTATATGGGTTAAGTGGCTCACCCATCACGTCTCTATAGTCCTCTGCTGGAGGAAGCGGGAGCCCGTCTCTTGGTGCTCCTTTTCCATCGAGGACTCTGCCAATGAACTCCTCGGAGACTGGGACTTTTAAGGTCTCTCCATAGAATCTCACTGTGCTACCGAGCGCTGGTAGTCCTAGAGTTCCCGTCAGGACCTGTGCTACGGCGAAGTTCTGTCCTACCTCGACGACCTGTACTGTTCTTGGTACTCCGTCTGGTCCTGTTACTACTCCTATCTCTCCATATGCTACTCCTCTCGTCCTCTCTATTATTATTAGTGGGCCTTTCACTTCTCTTACTGTCGAGTACTCGGATACTCCCTTAATGAGAGGAGCCTCAACCAACTTGGACAAGCTTAACCCCTATCCTAATACCTTGTTATACCTATTTTAAAGTTTTATAGAAGCTTACCCAACATCTAGTCTCAGGTGATGAGATTCCTTTAAAGAGAGAGGTGATCGCACACCCCTTACTGATACCTTATGGTAGCACTTTGCGGAGAACATATAACATGACACAAGTTTTATTAACTAGCTAAGGCGTATAGAGAGGAAGTGACCTGGTATGAGATTCTGTCCAAGATGTAGATCCATGCTCGTACCTGTGAAGAAGGGGGATAAGCAGGTCCTGAAGTGCACCAGATGCGGATACGAGGAGGAGGTCACAGACAAGACAAGGAGCGGATACGTCACGAGGAGAGAGATCGCAGAGGAGAAACACACCGGCGTAGCGATATCAAGTGAGTCAGAGAGAGGGATGACAAGCGAGGAGAGGGAACTACTAGAGGACTATCACAAGCAGCTGCTAGAGAACCTCTACGAGACCGAGAGAGAAAGTGACGAGGACTAATAAAGGGAAAACTTATTTTTACCACCCAGCCGAGTGAGAAGCATGGGCAAGCAAGTGAAGGCAAGAGCTCACACATGGTACGAGGTAGATTATAATACCGGCACGATAAAGTTCCTGAGAAGATTCTGCCCGAGATGTGGAAGCGTGATGGCGTACCATAAGACACCAGTCCCAAGATGGCACTGCGGCAAGTGTAGCTACACGATATTCGAGGTACAGCAACCACAAGCCACACCTCGAGAGAAGCCGAGCAGAAGAAAGTAGAGCAAGATGAAGGACCTTACAGTAGAGTCGTACGTAGAGTATCTACTCGATAGAGGACATAGGATAAAAAAGGTCACTACACCCTTATCACCCGATCTTGAGATTCCTAATGTAATAATAGGAGAGGAATCTCAAGAGCCAGAAAATATCCTGCTTTTTAACTCTATCAGAGGTTTTAACGGTTTTAAGGGTATATCTCTACTTTTGAACACTAGGAGAAAACTTATAGAGCTACTGAATGTTAAGAATGATGTAGAGCTGTATAAGAAGATTCTCTCCAGTATAGAAGCGCCAAGCAATAATATACGTGAGGTATCGACACATGATTACAGGGTTGTCTCCGACTTTGATTTAAACAGGCTACCATTTGCAAGATTCTACGATGGTGAGCAAAGACCGTACTTAACGTCTGGCATAGTTATCGGGGTGGACTTAGAGACAGGTAGTGTAAATGCCTCTATTCATAGGCTGACTCCAGTGGACAGGAATAAGCTTGTCATAAGACTTGTTCCAAGGCATCTCTACTCGATATGGGCTAAGAACAGAGAGAAGGGTAGAGATACTCCTGTAGCTATTGTATGGGGTATTAACCCGGTTGCGCTCCTAGCAGCGGCTTGCTCACCTCCTTTTGGAGTCTTCGAGCTTGCTCTAGTAGAGAAACTGGTCAACGTTCCACTGAGAGTATTTTATGATGATTGCCTTCCTGTTCCTACTGATGCAGAAGTTGTGTTAGTTGGGAAGCTGTTGAGAGATAAGTTTGCTCTGGAGGGCCCTTGTGCAGACATACTCATGCTCTACGATGATGTGCGTGAGCAACCTGTCGTAAAGGTGGAGAGGGTGTACATGAGGGTTAGAGGCAAGGAATTATATGCTCACTATCTTGTGCCTGGGCTTGGAGAACATAGAATACTCATGAGTATAGAGAAGGAGGCGAAGATCTGGAAGTTTGTTAGTAACGTTGTTCCTGAAGTGAGGGCTGTCAGACTGACTCCTGGAGGTGGATCTTGGCTTCATGCTGTGATATCAATTAGAAAGAACACTGATGGAGACGCTAAGAACGCGATCTTGGCAGCATTTTCTGCACATCCATCACTGAAACATGTGGTAGTAGTTGATCAGGATATTAACGTCGACGATCCGTCTCAGGTTGAGTGGGCTATAGCTACCAGGTTCAGGGCTGATAAGGACCTAGTAGTTATACATAATGTCAGAGGGTCAACACTGGATCCGTCCTGTATTGATCAGAATACTGGATTAACATGTAAAGTTGGTATAGATGCTACAAGACCTGTAGGTGATAGCAAGAAATTTGAGAGAGTTACTAACTCTTTATCGCTAAAGTACGAGTTCTGTTACGTTGACCGTGATGAGGGTGTCCCTAGTTCTTGATCATAGCTTTATAAATCCTCTCTATATATTAACTAGGAATACATAGGATGATGATCATGGCTGTGAACGAGGTTCAGGATGATGTTAGGAGGTATCTGAGCGATTACCTAGCTGTTAGAGAGCTAAGAAAGAATGTAGAGAAGAGACTGAAAGAGCTTGAACGAGAACGCTCGCGAAGGCCTAAGGATAGAAAGCTTAGACACAGCATATCCGGCCTAAGGTCGACACTACGTTCACTAGATAATAGGAGAGAAATTATCCTAAGAACGCTTAATGCTAGGATAGCGAGAAGCCTAGGAACACTAAATATAGGGGGGATAGAGCTCCAGCCTCATGACTATGCTGTGAGCGTGAACGGAAAGGACAAGACAGCAATCTACAGGATAGTGGAGGAGGATAGTGAGGAATATCCATTAAAGGTGAGTGTTAAGATTCCCAGACTCGAGCTGTCTAGAGCTGAGGAGCTTGTGTCGCTTGTAGGCGAGATATTTAACACGATTCGAGAGAGGATAGGTCTTCCGGCCAGGTTGCAGATAGATAAGCTAGCGCTAAACAATGAGGAGCTGGAGACGGCTATAGATGTGCTTAAGAGGAGAGGTTTCAAAGTATCTAGGCAGGGAAAGAAATTATCACTATCTAGCGACTAGTGCTTACCTGCTTCATCTTGTAGTAGCTTGCCAGTATGGGACAGTTCTTTCCTCCAGAGAGACAGTACTCTATGAATTTTCCTCTTCTGAGCCTCCACTCCTCTGGGGGAAGGAATATGCACCTGTCACCGTCCCTAGTGCTCTGATAGAATATGCACCTGTTAGTCATGATCTAACACTAGTCTAGGAGTCTTATAGCTCATTCTACGTAATCGTAATCTTGTCCTCCGATATATATCTGATGAAGTACTCTATAAAGCTCGTCAAGACCCTCGCTTGTCCTAGCTGATACAGGTATGAGGCGAGATACCGCACCTACAGCGGTTATAACCTCAGTGATCTTCTCGCTAAGCATTAGCTCGAGCTTTCCACTCATGCTCTGCATCTCCATGCTTAACGCATTCAGAAGCTCTTCAGGTTCCTCCGACCACGTTATTATCTGCTCTATGATCTCTCTGTCCACTAGATCAATCTTGTTCAGCACATTAACCTGAGGCTTATTGAACTTGAATTGAGAAGACAAGGAGAGAAGCATTGATGATACAAACCCGGAGGGGGATCTCGCATAGACAGAGTCTATGACAAACACTATAGCACTACGCTCAGCACTTAACCTAGATATGAGAAGTGGGCCACTGCCTCTGAATGCAAAGATCTCCATCTGACCGGGAGTGTCTATTAACACATATGTTGCTCCAAGAGAAAAAATTATTTCACGAATTTTATCGGCATTAACTATTATAGTGTCTACAGCGGCTATTATTGATGCATTTGGACCAAGTTTATATTTTCTCGCTATCTTTCGAGCTGATACTATATCTCTTACATCGACATCAGCTATATATGGCAGATAGTCAACTGCAGGATCGAGATTAACTAGAGCAACATCGTAACCCTCCTTCTCAAGCCACTCGCCAAAGGAACGTACAAGACTGGTCTTTCCGCTTCCTGCTGTTCCGACGAAGAACACTGTAAACATTACGCTCCTAGCGAGTTCACAGTGTTCTAACTCTCTTATTAACTTTTAGTAGAGCCACATCGTCATAATCGTAGATCTTCCACATAAGATCATATTCGTCCTCAAGCTCTGCTCCGAGACCTTTAAGAATCTCATACGCACGTCTCCAGCTAATTACAGAGTATCCCAGCGATCTGAAGAGTCTCAGCACGGGAACGTTATTTTCCTGAGTAGAGGCTATGAAGCATGCTACGTGATCCTTCATGCATCCTTCAGCCCTAACGACAAGAGTCCTACCAATACCTCTGCCTCTATAGGCCCTTCTGACACCCATATAATATATATGTCCAATCTTGACGCCGAGATCAACAACCTTAAACTGAACGAATCCCACTATTAAGCCGTCAACTCTAGCCACGAGCACATTATGACTAGCTAACCCCCTCTCAGCATAATATGAATGCCACCGATCAAATATCTCACGAATAAGCCTCTTCACTAACTGTAGATCTCTCTTAGACGCCTCATATATTTCAACTTTACAGAGCGACATGATCGATCAAGCACTCTGATATGAAATACTATTAGCGATATTATAAACCTAAGTCTGAGAGACCCCGTCAAAGCTACTTCAAGAGCCGTTGACAAGAGGGAAGGCTTTAAAATAGAGTAAGAACTATTAACTCTCAAGAAAGGATCATGCACTAACCTAGACTCGAAACCCTTGCAAAAAGAGTTCAGAAAAGAGAATTAAAGAGAAAAACGCTAGACAACACTAGTATTAAAAAGAGGAAACAGAGTTAAAAAGATAACGCAAGAGAAGTACAATATCTAAAATACCTGCCATAAAAGAACACTAACTTAATATGGGAAGAAGCATCATCATCGCAGCAATAGCAGCAACAATAGTAACACTCATAATTCTCGCAGCGATGCTCGCATACTCTATAAGACCAGCCCTATCACAGAAGCAGAAGCAAACTATTGTACAGTATTCAACAGAGGAGCAGGTAGCTCCGATAAGACCAGTAAGTCCCGAGTCGATAACTACGCAGTCTTCTGGTAATGCTCCTGTACCGATAGAAGTTTATATTACACCAGATCTTAAGTACATGATGCTGGTATTTGATCAACAGGAACTACAGAACTACCTTAACAACCATTATGGACTACTAATATGCGTCAAGGCAACAGACTCACAGGGAGTCGTATATGACGAATGCAAAATAGTATGTCAAGATCAGAAAGTATATTTCTACGATATAGATAGTCTAAAGAGCCTTGGCGAAGATCCATACTCTAAAGTCATTTTTAACGTACATGAATGCGCATGTCCTGCATGTCCGTGCTATAACAGGATAGTAAGCGTCGTGAAGTTTGCATTTAGTGTAACTTCTCAGAATGGGCAGTCGAAAATAATTCAGCTACCGTACGATCCCTCATTACGAATATCGATTAATACAGAACCTATCTCGCCACCATCGTCAAGCTAACGATACCTAACAAGTGCTTAGAACTATCTAAATATTCATATGAAGTTTTTCAAAATATTCCTAATATCATATGTATCCTTTATAGTAATATTTACCGTTATTTGGCTTCTTCTATATCCCCCGATTCAACTTGGAGGAAACACAGGCTATTTTGTTATAGCTACTACATCAATGATGCCGACACTTTATCCTGGAGATCTTGTTCTTACGAAGCCCGTTTCCGCGTATCATGTTGGTGACATAATAGCATTTGTGTCACCTCAGCATATCGTGGTCGTTCATAGAATAATCGAGGCACTTGGTAATGGGTGTTATCGTACTAAAGGTGATGCAAACCCCTCGCCTGATCCATGGATTGTTTGTAAGAATATGATAATAGGTAAGGTGGTTCTTAGGATACCTCTTTTAGGATCTCTAATCGAAGAAGCGAGAAGATCGCCAATAGTGATGATTATGGTAGTAATAATTACGAGTCTTATCATAGTCTCGCCAATAGCTGTAGCATACTCGTTATCTAACCGCAAAAATAATGAAGCAACCGGTAGAACAATCGTAAAGAATAGATATAGAACATCTAAAAGAGACGAAAAACTATTACTAATAATTGGTATTGTGTTCTCCTGCATATGCATCCTAGTAATAGCATCTATGGTATACACTGCTATGAGCCTCAGATACGTCGTAAGAAGTATAAGGGTACCTATAGTAACGGTCTCAGGAGGAGCATATTATACGGTATTACTCAAGAACAATATGCTATATAACACGACTATTTTAAAGAATCCCTCATTTACATATACAAAAATTGTTAAAAGTATTATTATTAGACCATATGTGAGAATAGTATATGACAAGAAATATGTTGAAAGTTTATTGAAAAACTGTACATTGTCTATCGTGCTAACCCAAGATAGAACATATGGATGGAGAAGGACTCTTGGAGAAGGTATTCCATGTGAAAAACCTATAACAATTTCGTATAGTTATCTAAAGAAGTTAATAGATGATATTAATAGAGAAGTCAACATGTACTCAACTAAATACTCCGTAGAGCTTTTATACAGCATAGATATTGAGTATTCTCTAGCTAACGGAACTACTGGTCACAATATAATATATAAGAAATGCGAAATAAATCTAAATTATATATTTAACGTAATAAGCTTTGAAAAATGTAATT
Organism: Thermoproteota archaeon; assembly: GCA_013153275.1. Classification (GTDB taxonomy): domain Archaea; phylum Thermoproteota; class Thermoprotei; order Thermoproteales; family Thermocladiaceae; genus JAADER01. Next base: position 32,549 of record JAADER010000016.1, on the reverse strand, counting down.
ATGAGTACACAATATATGATAGCATTTCAAAACTTGTTCCTAGAAAAATAAGAACTCCTTTTGGGTATCTTGATATAAAGAAGTTTATTACAATAATGTTAGGTCTTCTTTCAGTCCCTATTATGTCGATGTCCGTTATGCTGTACTTCTACTCTAGAAAACGCAAAGATGTGGAAGATCCCTTAAAAGAGGTACTCGAAAGATATGGTGATATTATTATAAGAACTAATGAGAGACCTAAAGTTAGCAGCAAGGAGATCGTTAAGATTGCCAGCATTGAGGATCTTATTAAACTAAGTAAAATCATTTCTAAACCTGTATTCTACACTGCGCTTAGCTCTAGCAAAGGGAAGGTGCACCTTTTCTATATCGAGAGCAATAATAAGCTATTTGTGTATGTGATAATGACGTAAGACTAAGGAGGCAGACTTAACTTGAATCTGATGATGAGGTCTGGGTGCTCTTTCAGAGGGGTGAAGATAGAGGGGCTGCTCTGATGCATATGTCTTTTAGTGGGCATTTATGGCATAGTCTTCTGTTGCAGAACTCTCTATCGATTACGTAGCTGACTGTCTGTAGCCATGAGCTTAGTTTGCCTAGGTGTCTGTATGATAGTCCTGTTAGACATCGGCTAGATCTTGGGCAGCTTTCACAGGTATATCTTATGCAGTAGTTTTTTATAGGTTTTTCAAAGTTTTCAAATATTCCGAATGTTTTTATAAATCTCTCATAATGTATGTCGGATGGTGCTATACTTGTCGTGGACTTTGTAAATATTAGGAAAGCATCTACAACTTTGGGTCCTGCGTATTTTATCTTGAGTAGGGTTCTCCGAAGGTTCCAGAAATCGTCTTCGAGCTTTATAGAGAGAGCTTGGTCAAGAACCTCTGCTAACTGCTGGAGCTGGTAACTTCTGCCTATACTTTTTACTAACTCTGGTGTTATATTTCTGATGTTGCTGTTAGAGAGCTGGCATATCTTTTTTACCCATCTTATAACGTTGGTGTAATAGTCTGTGTTTCTTGACAGGTATGTTGATATGAATATAAATATATAGTCTTGTCTCGATACTGAGATTCTTATAAATGATGTTCTCTCGATAATCCTCTCTATTAAGTCCCTTAGCTTTTTATCAACATCTCTAACATATGTGTTTGGGTCATACCAGAGTCCTGTTATATCATATATGTATTCTTCGTCGATCACGTTCTCAAGTACGAGATTGTCTGTCTTTTGCTCTATTTTGAGGCCTCTCGAGTATCCGCATACCTTTACGTATAGGTTATTTTTGGGGTTATCGAACAGTGTTAGAGTGAAGCTTGGGTATAGCGTGTACTTTAGTGAGTATTTTTCTACTCTTATTATCATATCATGAAGCTTGGTACGTTGTCGGGGGTGTACGCGATGAGGGGTTTGAGATTATATTTTCTTAGGAGCTTTACAACATGTGGATAGAGTATCACATATTCGGGATCTATGTTCTCTGCTAGCGCTGGATGTATTTTTCTGAGAGTTTCTATGAACCTGTCTATCTCGTCTTTTGGCGAGAAGCTTAGCATCACTGCAGGGTATACTTGTTCTCCTGGACGCATGCCGTATTCTATCAATTTCTCTAGAGCTCTCAGCTGAACATAAAAGTACTCTCGTTTAGCACCTGTTATCTTGTGAAAGGTCTCGGGGCTTGTTCCCTTTATGGAGACTCTAACTATCAGCTTGCTGAACCTGGATAGCTCTCTTGCTAGCTCGTCATCTACTCCTATCTCTATACCGTTTGTCTCAAGTATGAATGTTACTTTGATGTTCATGTTCTCTAGCGTCTTTAACATTTCTAGAAGGTGCTTCTTCGATAATGTTGGTTCAGCGCCGCTTAGCCTAACGTATCTATATCCTCTCTCTAACGCTATTGTGAGGATCCTTGTCAGTGCTTCCTTAGGGCTGTAGAATCTTCCTATATCTGTCCTGTAGGAGCCACGTGTCCAGGACCAGCAGAACCTGCATCTCATGTTACATCCTACTACGTCACCTGTAGCTATTCCACCGTACCATCTTCCTCCACGGAACCTGTAGTATTTCCTGTACTCTATGTTGTTCTCTACCTTACAGACTTTGGGATAGATAGCTCTTCCAAGCTCTACTGGGTCATAGCCTTCTGACACGGTTTGTGAATTTATCTTAGCTTATCCTCTTCTTATTGTTATCCCTTTCTTTCTAACCTGTCTATCACATATCTTGGCTAGGATTATGGAGAGAGCTGTCATTGCTATCACTGATATGAGATCCATTACATATAGCTGAGATAGTGGTATCATATTTGTACCATATGCAGCTCTCATGAGCTCGGCAGGCATGGTCCAGGGGAGAAAAAGCGAGAACTCTCCGAGGATCTGCGGTGGTATCACTGTTCCTAGTAGGAATATGAACTGAAGCATGTTTACCCATGCCACCTCTATGGGGGTAGTGGCCAGTAGCAGACCGATTAGGCAGCTTGAGAATATGAACACAGGTATTGATGATATCACGCTGGCTATCAGGGGCATGTAGTGTCTCGGGAGCACTTCCACTATTGGCACATTGGCATATATAGCTGTTACAAAGAGCATAAATATGAACGTTACAAAAGATATTAGGAGACCATCAATTAGGAGAGTCATGATAGAGTACTCAAGTATTCCAACACCGCACTCAAGAAACATGTCGGTCAGTCCCTGGTGAAAATAGAACCTGAAATAGTCTATAGCTGCCCACATCCCGCCTGATATCATCGCAAAGACGAACATTCCCGGAATGTACAGGTATATTACCTGTAGTGGAGCCTTAGAGAACACTACCGCCGAGCCGAAGATCACGACTCCCCAGAACACGCTACTCAGTATTATAGATACGTACGATGATATGAACAGTCTTGCAAGCCTAATCCCAATTCTGACTAGCGCTAGCATCCTGTTAAGGCGGCTCATAGTCCCCTCCTAACCAGCTTCTCAGTCTTGTAAGATATGTATGTTGACAGTGCTATATAGATTACGAACACTGCAGTGAACATTAAGAATATTATAGGTGACTGTATAGCCTTAAAGAACATTTCCTGAAGTATTGTACATACTTCTGGTAGAGGAGATGTATAAGAGATCACTCTCAGAAAGAGTGGTACGAGGCTAACCGGTATGAAGATTCCCGATCCAGCTATGAGTACTGGTACTAGGACTTGAGATATCGCCCAGTACCTCCTCATCTTTACGATATATGTTAGAGGCAATGTCACCACTAGAGTATAGTATGATAATGCTATCCCAGTCACGATATATGCTGGTAGTAGCATTAGGTATACATATGCTCCATATGCTCCGAGTCCTACTACTAGCAGCACGAGGACATACAGTGTCGACACGATCCCAGAAAGCAGCCCGTAGATCAGTGCATAGGTCATATAGTACAGATAGAGATACGTGCTCTGTGCTATCAGGTGTAGAATATCTATAACATTTGCCTCATATATTATTACCTGAGAGACCGATCCTACACAGTCCGCAGTTAGCGAGAGAAGACCTGAAAACGCTAGAGCTGCAGCAATAATGTCTGTTAGGCTTACTTTTCCGCTTATGTTAAATATCTGCGAGAACTTTGCCACAAGTCCGCTTACTCCTGAGACACTCATGGCTATACCAATTATGGACAGAGCAAACAGCGTCGACTGAAATGCTAGAGACATATACTCAGGCATCATTCTCTTTAGAAATCTCAATTCTCTATAGATTATCGCTCTAAATACGCTTACAATACTCATTATTCAACACCTCTGAGAGCAGCTATATATGCATCCTCTAGCGTAGGCTCAACTATCTGAACATCGATTATGGGTAGATTGTTATGTCTAAGGATCTCTAGAAGCGATTGAACTATGTTCTCTCTTCTGCCTCTAGCATATATTATGAGTTTATCTTCTTCTCTGCACATGTTTACTATAGGTATTTCAGATCTGATCTTCTCTTCTATGTCTCTGGGGATCTCTCTCAGTCTGAGCACTATCTTTATTGGAAGTCCAAGCTTGAGCTTTAGCTCCTCTGGGTGTCCGTCTGCTACAACCTTTCCTTTATGTATTATAGTGACGTGGTTTGATATCATCTCTATCTCATGCATGTTATGGCCTGTCACAAGTATCGTCTTCCCACTTCTAGCGAGCTTGACCAGAAGGTCCCTCACAGCTCTAGCGCTCTCAACGTCTAACCCTAGAGTAGGCTCATCAAGAATGAGCACTTCAGGATCCGTCACGAGAGCCTTAGCTATGGCAACTCTCGCACGCATGCCTAGACTGTACGTGTGGTACGGTCTCTTGTAGGAGGACTCGTCTAGACCAACTAGCTCGAGAACCTCTCTTGCACGTCTCTCAGCATCTCTCTTGCTTAGTCCCTTAAGAAGACCGTAGAATACTAGATTCTCATATCCTGATAATGTGAAGTAGAATCCCTTAGATATATCTAAAACTACGCCTACGACTTTCCTGACCTTGTCAGGTTCTCTCACAACGTCCAGCCCTAGAACTTGTACGCGACCATCATCGGGGAGGAGTATCGTTGACATTATCTTCACAAGTGTGGTCTTTCCAGCACCGTTAGGGCCTAGGAGCGCGTGAACTGTTCCACATCTAACATTAAAGCTAACTCCTCTCAGTGCTTCAACGCTTCTCTTCTTTCTTATGCCTTCTCTTACAATATATGTTTTTCGAACGTTATCAACAATTATGCAGTGAGTAGTCATAGTGTAGAGTCCTAGTGATGATACTCTTCATATGTGAATAAAAGCGTTACGAGTCAGACGCTGGCGGTCTAATCATCTCTCATTTAAGGGTGCGCTCATCACCTCTAAATATCATGTGGTAAGGTATTAAAGAGCTGTTTGTCCGTTTTCTTTAGCTCTCTCTGGCATTTTTACAGTGTCGTCTTATTAAAGCTTGTCTTTTCAAACTTTGTTTAATTCATTTAGTATGGAAAAGTTACTGTAATGTTTATATTTTTGAATCTTTCTTATATGGAGGGGAATAAGGTTAATAAAGGGGAATAGCAGTAAAGATACATATGTCTGAATCTTTAAGTTCTGCTATAGATAAGGCAGTACGCAGGTTCCTCGACATGTGTGGAGACAGTGTTGAAAATGTCGTTATAACACGGCCTGATGGATTGATAGTGTATGCATACACACCACCAGGATCTAAATATGATGCTAGAGGGATCGCCGCACTAGTATCGCTGCTCATGGGATCTAGCAAGAGAATATACAACCAGCTAAGAGGAGGAGACATAGATTCGATAATCATAGATGGAAAACGAGGAAAGGTACTGGTGAAATATATAGACCTAGGAGGCACAGGAGTCTACGTCAGCGTGATAACTCCATCAGACAATCCTGAACCTAACATCGGACTAATCATGTTAGCGCTCGACAGTCTTGGTAATAGGTTGAGAGAGATACTTAAAGGATACTAGTCCTATCTGAGATCTAGATATGGCGACCCGAATGAGTACTCTTATACTTACCAACATACTTGACGCACTCGTGGATCTTGTAGGAGAGGAGGCAGTAACGACAGTGATAAGGGTCGCGATACAGAGGACAGCAGATGAGCTTGTGACAATGTACAACATAAAGACTACTAACCTTACAGAGCTTGCAGAGAAGATCAGGGAGATCATAAAGAAAGAGCTTGACACAGATGTGACAATTAGACCGGAGATGAACGGTGAGAAGATAATTATAGAGGTTCGAGACTGCAAGTTCTCGGGCAGTAAAGGACATGCAATATCTAGAGTCTCAGACATATTGAGACGCAGTAAGCTATGCATTCTCGCTCTGCTCTGCTTATCACTAATCGAGAAGTGTATGAACAAGAGATATGATGTTGGATCTGTGAGATGTGAGGGCGGTAATGCTGTAATAGAGATTCTGAGCCCTGAGCTGTACCTGAGAAAGTAGTTCCTAACTAGGTAGATAGTTTTCCGAAATGGATACACGGACAGCCCTTACCACTTAAAAACTTGTTAGAAACTAGTAGATCAATGTCGCAGACAGAGTCCATTCAAACCACATTGGACAAACTCGTGAAAAGATTCGTAGATTCATGCGGTAGGGTAGTAGACGAGGTTGTGATAGCTAGACCAGATGGCCTTGTAGTATATTCTTACGGAAGCTCTCTAACAGCGCCGCAGAAGCGTAGTGTTGCTGCCTTAATAACGCTGATAATGGGGTCTAGCCGGAAGGCGTACATGCAACTTAGAGATGATGAGCTTCAGACGGTGCTTATGGAGGGTAGAAAGAGCAAGCTCATCCTGAAGTCTGTACGAGTAGGATCTGGAAGAGATCTATATATAGGCGTCCTTGTATCACCGGATGATGCAGCAGATGTGAATGTGGGTCTAGTGCTCCTTATGTTAGATGAGCTGATAGAGAGGCTTAAAGACCTATTCAAGGTACATTAAGTATGAGCACGCAGCAATATACCGCTAGTAGACTTCTTCTGAAGAATATTGTTGAGAGCATAGCGAACCTAGCTGGGGACGATGCTCTCACAATGATATTTAATATTGCTTCACATAAGACTGCTGTAGAGATGCTTAAGCTTGCGAACATAGATGTAAAGAGAAAGATAGATGATCCTGTAGAAGCTTTCAGAGTAGCTTACAATGTTCTTCGAAAATACTTAAGATTTGATGTCAGAGATATTAAGGAATTTAATCATAGTAAGATAAGGGTAGAGATAAGAGACTGCGAGTGCATATTCTCTGCTCCGGAACTCAAGATTATGGATCGTGTTAGAGAGATATTGAAGTCCAAGAAGCTCTGCGTGCTTACGTTACTCGCATGCTCGCTAGTAGAGGTCCTCTCAGACAAGGTCTACGTGATAGAGAGTGTTGAGTGTAATAATGGTAATGCAAGCATAGTGCTTACAAGCGAGCTTCTCTAACGTTTCACTTCCGTAACAGTCTCAAGACCTTGTCATATATCATATGTAGTATATCAAAGTCTGATAGGACGCCAGGAGGAGGATCTACAAGCTTCTTGACTCTTATCGGTATCGCATCTAGTCTATATGCGGTGCCCTCACATTCTATTCCTGTGAGAGCAACTGGAACTACTATGTCAGCATACTTAAGGGTCTCGCATAGTTTAGGTGTGAGAAGTATGAGAGGAACCTTCTCTAAGTGCTCGACAGCATCTCTGGGAAATGACGCTGCTGGATCTGCACCTGCTACAAGTACTGCATCTGTCTCTCCTCTTCTCAATATGTCTACGGCTGATGTGACTCCAGGAATGTAACGTGGATACCTCTTTGATAGGTCTATACCGAACGGTGCCCCATATGTCCATAGGAAGACCATGTTACTGCCTGTCACGTTGAAGTGTCCCCTCATTGCGATTATTATAGCCTTAGTATGCTCGTTAAGTTCCTGTATAGTTTTTATCGCCTCTTCAATGTTCTTGAATTTTCCTCTACTATGTGTTAGTCCGACACCGAAGAAGAGTACTACGTAGCTAGCTTTTCGAAGGTCTTCACAGAAGCTTACGAATACTTCCTTGTCAACTCCCCCGATCTTGCTTTTCTCTATTTCGAGGTCTCTTAGACACATTCTGATAGCTGTAAGAAGCTCGTAGTCTCTTCCAGGAAGAACTCTCATGTAGAGGTCTACGTCCTTCTCATATCTGAAGGCATTTGTCGGGCAGATTCGTATACAGAGTCCACATTCTCTACATTTATCAATATCTATGTCATATGTTTTCAGCCCAATCTTTCCCGCTCTCTTTCTTATTATTTCTGGACAAGCATCAGCACATAAGTCACATCCAGTACATTTCTTAAGGTCTATCTCTACAGGTCTCAGCGGAGCAACATCTCTGACATCAATTATCACTACTTTTCTTCCCTTCCTCCCATTGACGAGCTTTCCTTCCTTATTGATAAACCTGAATGTGAAGTTAGGATGCGCGTGAGAGGGATTCCAGCCCCAGAATATTACTAGATCAGCGTAATGTGGCGTGAACCCTAGCGTGAAGTCAGAGTGACCTGTCTCGGCTACAGCCATCATCGTTGGTCCATGACATACTGTCGATGTGTTATCCACTACTGCTCCTATGAGCTCTGCAAGCCTGAGTCCTATCCTTATTGCCTCACATGTTGTACAGCTCCACCCATACATGAGAGGATATCTAGAGCTAGCGAGAATCTCAGCAGCCTCATCTATTGCCCTCTCTAGAGGGATCTCTATGAACTCTCCATTCTCACGCCTCCTTAGAGGCCTCAGAACCCTCTCTCTATGGTAAGAAACGAACTTTGCCCTACCTACTACACATGCCTCCTCTACATCCACTATCTCTTCGCCAACCATCTTAACTATGACATTATCACAGAGAAGCCCACAGAAGGGACATACGGCCCGCACTCTCCTATACTCTCCTCTCCTTACAGGTCTATCACCTATCCCAGGAATATCCTTTACAAACTTTGCATAAGTCTCCACGTCGCTCTCCTCAACAGTGCTCTCGCTGATGCAGATCTCGACCGGTACTTGCTTATAGTTGGGAGTCGCTGCTGCCTCTGTCTCTGCAGGTATAATAGTGTTAACTATAGCACCATATGCTGCAAATGCTGTTCCTGGCTGCACCGTGTCATCTATCTTAACGATCATTGTGACCTCTCTTCCATTAGGCCCTCTCACCCTGACAGGCGCCCTATCTTTCAATCCTAGCTTCTCAGCATCTTCCCTGCTCAGATATAATGTGGATATCGTTTCAAGATACTCTCTAGAGAACCTCCCAAACCCTTCTAGAAAATAGCCCTGCTCTATCGTTCTACCTGTGCTAAGTACAGCTCTCACACACTTACCCAATCTACATCACCTCTGCGGGCTTCTCCATGAGCCTAGTCTTAGCAAGTGTTCTCCCATCCTTAGCATGCGGAGTCCTGAGAAGAGAGTCATTATACTTCTCTATCTCTCTAGCCTCCTCTGCTAGCAATGCAGCTGTTCTCATCATTTCATGTGCAGATGCTGCAATCATGGTATATCTCTCCCACTCCTTGACTTTGAAGCAAGCCTCAACGGTGAGATCTGCAACGTGTCTAGCGATCTCGTATGCCGCGATCGCCTTAGCAAGCGCGTACGGGTTATGTAGACCTGAGTGCTCGATGACGTGGTACTTGTCAAATATCACTCTAGGAAGCTGAGGACTCTCCCCCTTCTTCAGCTTGTTAACAATCTCGTCTATATATCTTACAATGCATCTATATACTCCACATACTGTGAGCACTCTGAGCACATAGGTATTATACATACACATCTCGGATGGGTCGAGAAACTCTCTTCGGGCGCCAATCATGGAGTCTGCTAACACTATTATGTACCCTACATTACTCACCTCGTCGAGCTTCTTAGCGATGCTCCTGGCTGCACCGTCTGTTATCACTATCACAGGTCTACCACTCTCGACAAGTATCTCTCTTGCTCTGCTTGGACCTGGAAGAGCGGCGTTTGGGCTCACCACTATATACAGGTCGTGTTTCCCCTCGAGCGCTCTCTTAGCAGCTTGCTCACAGAGGTCCTCGCTCATTTTTGACCCAGTACCATACACCATGGTCGTCATATCCTCTCTCTCCGCTCTCTCGTCTAGTGCATATTCTAGGAGAACTGATGAACCTATGCATCCGCACTTTACGACTCCGATGCTTACTTTGTTGCTCACTTACCTATAGTAGGTTCACCCGGTATTTAAGCTTCGGCATCTTTTCTTAATGATAGATAGCGTACTATTACAATCTTATATGACATAGTTAGAATTCCGAACCAAACAATAACGGTATGTAAAACTTAAATATTGAACAAAACGATAGTAGATGTATGCCATTTGTAGATACAGCAAATGAAGATGTTAGAAAGCTCGTGGAAGAAGCCGAAAAGAACGGTATAGACACCCCACATACGAGACGATTAAAAGCTACACAGTGCAAGTTCGGAAGAGAAGGCGTGTGCTGTAACGTGTGCTCTGAGGGTCCCTGTATACTTACCGAGAAGTATCCATACGGAGTCTGTGGCCTAAATGTGCATCAGGTCGTTGCGAAGAACCTTCTTAGACATGTTACGGCTGGTGTGGCATGTTATGTGCATGTATGTGAGAACACTGCTAGAGCATTATTGAACATGGAAAACGTTAAAAGTAGAGAGAAGCTTGAGAAAGTATGTAATCTGCTAAACATAGAGCCGGATCACAAGGCTCTAGCAGAGCTAGTGCTAGGAGACCTATATAGGCCGAGGTACGAGGAGAGCATAATAGTCACTAGACTAGCGTTCAAGCCGAGGCTTGACCTGTTCAGAAAGCTTGGAATAGTTCCCGGAGGCGCAAAATCAGAGATTGTCGATGCCCTAGTAAAGACGTCGACGAACCTTAATGCGAACGTGCTAGACATGCTGCTTAACGTTCTCAGGCTCGGGCTAGTTATGGGATATGTTGCGTTAAGAATGAATACCTGGATGAACAATATCGCGTTAGGAGTACCAGAACCGGAGACGGTTGAGGCAGGTATAGGCAAGATAGATCCCTCATACGTTAACATACTCACGACAGGGCACCAGACGGTGATACAGCAGGCAGTGATAGACTACGCATCATCGAGCGAGGCTCAGGAGCTTGCAAAGAAGGCTGGAGCCGCCGGTATAGAGGTTGTAGGAGCAACATGTGTGGGACAGGATATACAGTCAAGATGGAAGTTTCTAAAGGAAAGCTGTTTCATAGGTCAGTGTGCTAACAACTTCGGTACAGAGCCTCTAGTAGCTAGCGGTCTCATCGATGCCGTGGTCTCAGAGTTCAACTGCACGTTTCCGGGTCTCACAGACATCTCTAGATGTACAGGTACTCGGCTGATAGCTGCTGACGATGTTGCATATATAGAAGAAGCAGTACTTGTACAATGGAGTCCAGAAAAGGCTAGAGAAGTTGCTAAGAAGATAGTAGAGCTTGCAATAGAGGCATTCAAAGCAAGAAAGAGAAGAGAAAGCAGGTTCGGTACAACTAAGAGAGCAGTCGTTGGGTTCAGCGAGGACTACGTTGAGAAGAACCTGTTAGAAAGGCTCATGCAGCTAATAGCTGATGGAAAGATAAGGGGTATTGCAGCAGTTGTTGGATGTTCAAATCTGATAAGTAGAGGCCATGACGTACTGACAAGAGACTTGACAAAGGAGCTACTACGAAGAGGAGTTATGGTGTGGACAGCAGGATGCACGTCATATGGACTACAGGATCTAGGATTCATGAGTGAGGAGGCGATCGAGCATGCGAGCAAGGATCTGCAAGACGCATGTAGAGAGCTTAAGCTTCCTCCAGTGTGGGATTTTGGACTGTGTATGAGTGTCTCAAGAATAGTCTATCTAGCTGAGAAAATTGCTGAGAAGCTCAATGTTGATTTACCAGATCTTCCAGTAGTGGTATCAGCTCCACAGTGGTTCGAGGAGCAGGCTCTTGGAGATGCGGCGTATGCACTAGCATGTGGATTCCTTCTGCATGTATATCCCTCGCCGTTTATAGATGGTTCAAGCCTCGTTAAGACGGTGCTGACGGAGAAGCTTGTAGACATAACCGGAGGAAGGCTATATGTAGAGGGTGATCCTGCTAAGGCTGCTGAGGTTATGGTACGCCATATTGATGATAGGAGAAGAAGGCTTGGACTTAGAGTATAATTTTCACTTATGTTCGCTTTTCTCTCTTTTTAAAAACTCTAGAAGCTCTATAGGTAGTATCAGCAGGACCTTCTGGTTAGGATCCTTAGATATGTCGGACAGTGTGTGAAGAACCCTCAACGTTAATGCAGCCGGAGCCTTAGACATCATCTCGGCAGCCTTCACTAGGTTCTGAGCGGCTATGAGTTCTCCCTCAGACTTTATTATGTTGCTTCTCTTCTCTCTTTCAGCCTCAGCCTGTCTAGCTATTATGCTCTTCATGTTCTCTGGAATTATAATGTCCTGAAGCTTGACCGAGACTATCCTGATACCCCACTCATTAGAGATCTCATCAACTATCTTCCTAATGATCTCTCCTATTTGCTCACGTTTCTGAAGAACCTCATCAAGATCATGACTTCCTATCACATCTCTAAGCACAGTCTGAGCGTAGAGTATCGTGGCTCTCCTATAGTTCTCAACGTTAAGTATAGCTTTTTCAGGATCCTCAACTTTAAAGAACACTACACCGTTAACCTTGATCGAGACATTATCTCGAGTTACAACTTCCTGCTCGGGAATATCTACAGCTCTAACTCTGAGATCAACCTTACGTATGGACTGAATTGCAGGCGCTATCCATACGATACCTGGATTTAGGAGACCCGAGAACTTGCCGAGAGTGAACAGCACCCCACGCTCGTACTCATATATGACTCTTATGCCTGCAAGATCGTACACAAGTACAAAGAATGAGAGTACTTTCAGAGGAACGCTTCCTAGTACTAGTCCAAGTATCGAACCTGCTAGAAGAGTCCAGAATATAGCATACTGCCTCGAGTTAGTGTATTTTGGCATCAGAATGTATTAGATAGTTGTCATATATAAGCTTGATAGTTATGTACCGTTCGTTAGGGGTCTACAACCTTAGTTCTGGAGAATTGAAGCGAGAAGCTTGAAGGTCCAACATTGACGTTAGCAGTGCCCTCGATCGTCACATTAATGCTCCTTCTATGGAAGAGTTTTTCCCTAATTATGTCGATGATCGCGCTTATAGCTCCCGAGTACCTTAATCTGAATGTAGATCTTGCATACCATGTAGAGTGTGGTGGAACCTCTATATTGTTGATATATCCTGTTCCTACATATATGCCGTCTATCAGGACTTCGTAAGATATTGCAGGTATCCTTGCAGGAATATTATTAGGATTATATATTTCAAGGACTACCAGCAGATCCGCTCCAGTAACACCAATATGCTCTATCTCTATATCGGAGACCGTGACTCTACATTCTTTAGCGATAACATACTGGGAGATAACGTAGCCTAGGTAGGAGAAGAGAAGAAGTAACGCTATCACTCCTAAACTGATGAGAACGATCTTCCTCTTTTTAGTTGATGACTCCCTGTTGCGATATACGGTGATCACAGTTTCAGGGTCAAGCTTTGCGAGCTCTGGATACATGGATATTGCTTTAATATATTCATGCACTGGGAAGCCACAATGTGGGCAGTATTTCACACTTCCTTTAACAATTACCAAGGTTCCACATAGTGGACATCTAAGTTTCTCTACAGATCTCTTTGTAGACATTAAGTTTCTAACAGCTCTATTAATCGCTCAGTATTAAGCTTGCTGGCCTTTATCTAGGGTCTATTGAGAGGGCCACCACAGGCCGGGCAGTATCTAGGAGATGCATTACAGGATATGTATATCCACACCCTCAGACATCTTGAGCAGACCAACGTGTTCTTAAATTTACGTGCATCAGATATAGCAAAGAACGTATGAATAACTGAGCATATAATCATTGCTATCATTAGCGGCACGATGATCATAATCAGGCCAACAAAAACACTAGTCAGAGGTACGTTTACAGCGTTAAGAAGGAGGCCTAGGCTCAGCATTAGTATAGCGTAGAACATTAGAAAGATTAATGATAGTATGGCCTGCTTCCATTTCCTTGGTTCGAGCATTTTCATACAGATATATCTCATATCTTCTCTGCAGATTATCTTTCGTTCAGACTGGGACGGCATCGTCACAGGTCTGTATCAGGAGTTCTCATCATTTTCTAGCGTCTTCTAGTTTTACCTCTCCTCGGGTTATTATAGCTATCTTTGGTCTCACAAATTTGTACGGTCCCGCACAGGAGCTGAATACTGTAAGCACCTTACCATTATGGTTCCACTTGTATCCGGGTCCAGTATATTCATGAGCCCTAATTATCATTTTTAACGAGTTCTTTTCAAGGAAACTCTTGGTCACGTCCGGCCCCCACAGATATATACAGAGGTCGTCCTGAAGGCAGCCTCCTCTCAGCTCATTTGGTTCAAAACCTGTTACCTCATCTGAAGGGTCATTCCATAGTAATTGAAAGGCTATGGGATTACTTGGCATTGCATCACATTTCGGAATATTTTTCACATCATCTGGCTTTTCTAGTCCTTTTGCGAGACCTCCATGTACTGCAAATATCTCATTGTTGATTAATGCAGCATAGGGTAGGTTGCAGAATACCTTGTACTCGAGGAAGCTATATATAAGTGACATCAGCTGTATCTCGCCTTTGAACTTTGTCTGAAGCTCTGCAACAAAACCATACGTGATATTCATAGACGGTGACTCATGATTACCTCTCAAGAGAAACACTTTATCAGGATGCTTTACTTTAAGTTCTAGCACTTTCGTGATAGTCTCTATCTGGTACTCGCCACGATCCACATAGTCTCCTAGGAAGAGGATCGTCCACTCAGAAGGACTATATCTCGATACTATGTTACATAGAGATAGATAGTCACCGTGAAGATCTCCTACCACTACTATCTTATCGCTATTTATCTCTACGAGCTGCTTCTCGCTCTTGAGTAGGTCCTCTATACGAAATGCGTTCTCTACTATGAAATCTCTTATGTGGTCTATCGTTATATCAGGGAGAGACATCTACTATAGTTAGTCTAGTAAACATTTATTATATATTCCCCATACTAGTCTCATTGATCGTGAGTTGCGAGATTATAGCAGAAGTGCGGAGACTGACTCTTAAGAGATTAATAAATTTAACCAAGAACATATTTCAGAAGTATCGTACGCTTCCGATAGACCTCAGCCTTAGAGGCATAGTTGAAGCTGCATGTCGTGTTGGATATAGAGACGACGAGTGGAGAGGATACCTTCACCTTTTTGTAGATCTAGCAAATTTTAATAACATTAGCGAGATACTTAAGAGTCGTAATGTATATCTCATATATACAAAATACGGACAGTACCTCGACTGCATATCATATAGAGACCATGATGGGACAGAGATGGCTGTAATATGCGAGGACCCAGACCTCAACGGTAAACTCAAGAGAGTAACCTTTCTCGATCTTGATAGAATAGAGAAGTATATAGATATAAGGTTCAGAATCATATGTAGAAGAGGAACAAGAACAACTAACTACATATTCGAGCTTCCTGAAATAAGTACCGACGTGAACGTTCCAGTATACTACATAATGAGGCTGACAGGTATAGATCTGAGGACACTAGCCTGGTCTGTGATTGCTGCCCTCATACTTGGCAAGGATATAATAACCGATAGCACACTGGCACTGGGAATATTACTATCAACGCGAGATGTTATAGAGGTTGAACATGCTAGATTCTTTATGACTGATAGTGAGATTGATAGAATAGTAGAGTATACACCGGACATAATAGTTCAGGAGAAGGATAAGGTCGTTACGTTATCTAGAGATGGAAAGATCATAATGAGGCTTATCAGGATAGGGTCATCAATACTGAAGATGGTCTACATAGACTTTATAGGTCTCCTAATGATAGGTATAGAGCTGAGACCTGTTAGACTGTTCATATACTAGATCACCACTCTGTACTGTGGCCTCTCAGTAAGCCTTTTTGGCAATGTGATGTCAGTTGTAGGATAGTCCTTAGTCTCCTCCTTTATAGTTCTAATCAACTCCTCTAGACTTACTTTCCTTAGTTCTTTAGATCCTCTGACTCTGACAGTTAGAACATTTTTCTCAACCTCTTCTCTACCTATAACGACTATATATGGAATCCAGGACTTCTCTGCTTCTCTTATCTTCTTGCTTACAGATTCTTCCCTGTCATCGAGGTCTGACCTGATACCATTTTCAAGTAAGGTGTTGACTATCTTCTCTGAATATTCTATGAGCTCTCTGCTTACAGGTATGACACGTACCTGGATTGGACAGATCCATGTTGGAAGTCTCGGAACTCTCCCTCTCTTCTCATCTATGGCTGCCTTCTGGAGGAGAGCATATATGTACCTCTCGACGCTTCCTATTAGTGCTGTATGGATTATTACTGGGTACCTGTCCTCTCCTTCAGCTGTTCTATACTTTATTCCAAATCTCTGAGCGTTTCCTACATCTATCTGCATTGTAGCTATCTCTCTAGGTCTCTCTAGCTCATCGACTATGTGATACTCAGCGTTAAGTACCCAGTAGTACTTCTTTTCTTTCATTATTCTCACAAGTATGGGTTTTCCCTCCATTTTTGCGAGTGTTCTGAGAAACTCTATGTGATCGTTGTAGAAGTCCTCAGTAACATTGTACAGTGATACGTAGTCTAGACCAAGCTTTCTTATCTCGTCGAAGATTATGCTGTGGACTCTGAGACACATGTTCTTCGCCTCCTCGAGATCTCTCGTGAAGATGTGAAGGTCGGGCATGGTGAACTTTCTGACTCGGAAGCATAGAACGGTCTCTCCAGGTTGCTCATACCTGTAGCTGTCAGCTATCTCGAGCACTCCGAATGGAAGGTTTCTGTAGCTTAGTACCCAGTCTTTAACCATGGAGAACTGTTGAAAACATGCTGCATATCTTAAGACGAGAGTCTCATTGTCGCTCTCTAGAGTGTACATTCTTTCTCCAAAGAGCTTGGCATGCTCTGCGATGGGTCTGCATGAGAGCTTGAACATGTTTGTACCTCTTATCCTGAATATGGGTATACCTAGTCGTGTAGCCACTTTCCAGGAATATTTCTCGACTAGGTCGTATATTATTGTTGCTTCAGGTCCATATCTCATGTGTCCTATGTCTGACATGGGCTCCCACTCTAGGCCGAACTTCTTACAGTACATGAGGTACCGAGGCTCCTCTCCGCCTTTCAACTCCTCCTTAAGAACCTCCTTCCTCACAAGCACCTCGAGATCCCTCTCGCTCTCGCTGAACCTGTACTCTCTAGCATCGTACACCTCACCGCCTGGAGTAACTATAACGTAGAGACTTGGCACCTCTACACGCTCCTCCCTCGCTACAGCTCTCTCAGGAACATAGGTTCTACTTAGCTCCGA
The DNA here is from genome assembly GCA_013153275.1 of Thermoproteota archaeon. GTDB lineage: Archaea > Thermoproteota > Thermoprotei > Thermoproteales > Thermocladiaceae > JAADER01. The sequence continues at coordinate 15,531 of JAADER010000016.1, read as the reverse complement.
TAGAGGGTGCCCGATACAGCTGATCTCAAAGCTCTTATAGTATCCGAAGGGTGCCCAGAGAAAGGCTAGTCCCTCTCTTCTCGCAGCGTTCTCCAGAATCTCTCTTAGTCTCTCAAAGATAAGTAGAGCCTTGTCAGGTCGGGCAAGGTTCGAGCTTAAGTGAGCGTAAGGGTACAATACAATGCTTCTTGCACCAACCTTTCTAGCAACATCTATGATGTCACTAACAATCTTGCTAAGATAATCCACAGAATCAATATCGCACTCCTCTATAGCGGTGAACACTACAAGAGCATTCTCCGCCGAGCCTTCTCTCACCTTGTCGTCTATGTCTGGAGCGTTTCTCAGAGCTCTCTCTCTGACCTTAAATCTGAATTTCTCAGCGTGTATCAGCAATATGCGCACAGGACTATGTCTATAGGAGATATTTATGTGTTATAGAAGCCTCAGTGCAAGCACGTTTACTCTCGATATTATGTCCCTGAACTCGTCGATACTAGAGAAATGAGAGTACAAGTATATACACTTAGAAGACGGATCATATGCAACATGTCTGACACATCTATGTAGGCCAGAGAAGACTTCCTCAAATATCTTAGCAGTTACAGGATCATCATAGAGAAGTTTGAGTCCTCCAGCAATCTCTCTAACATTAAGAGTTTTCTCAGAGTCCTCCAGTATCTTTTCTGCAAACTTCTTATCACAGAGATGAACCTCTCCCCTATAGATGTCTCTACTATAGTTCAACACCATCATTACTCTGTCACCCTTGTTTAGCACCTTAGATACGGGGTAGTACAGGACGCTGTATCGTGGCAACGTTAGAAACGATACTATGATATTTCGCGGCTCCTCGTCTCTGGTAAGTCTGGCTCTATATCCAACGTAGAGGCCAACCATCTGATACTCCTTATCACTGGGCTTAAACGTGTCCTCGAGAATTCGTATGCTGTCTCTGATCATCTCCATGTTTAGTCTCCTTCCTCTGAAGTACTGGTACACTTCTACTCCTGATAGTGCGACGATGCCAGCAAATATGTACAGACCTATCATCAGCTCCTCACTATAGAATCTACTAGGGGCTCTATATAGTTAGCATATGTCTTCAGAGAGTCCAGACCCCTAGGCTCCCGCTCTAGAAACGGCACCTCCACAATCACTAGGTCCTTGAAGCACCTCTTTATCTCGTTCAGGCACTGTTCCTGCTCGAGAAGCTTGCTCCTGAGCTCTGGGACCGGGCTATGCAGTCTCAACACCTTGTTTACGACGCATCCTGATACAGATATTCCAAGTGTTCTAAGCTTCTCAAACGCTCTCTTCGCCTCAAGTAGCGGTAACGTCTCTGGAGCGAGAACCAGCACGCACCTCGTATCGTTACTAGTTAGCCTATGTGTGAGAAACTCACACTCTCTAAGCATGGTCTCGAGCTCTCTCATTACGGGATCCTCAGTCTCCTCACATGGAGCTCCACCAATGTCCTCTCCAACGTTTCTAAGCATTCTCCTCCTATCTAGTATAGCTTTTCTCAGGTTCTTAAGCTGTCTAAGCCACTCCCTATGTATGAACGGTAGTGACACTATTCTTAACGATAGACCTGTTGGAGGCATGTCAAATATTATGAAGTCCTTATCTTCGTTCTCCTCAAGAACTCTCTTGAACTCGTTCATTATAGCATGCTCCTCGACTCCAGGTGCATTAGATAGAACGTCGATATATTTATCTATGTTGAGAACAGAGAGATGTTTAAACGTGGTCTTCATCATCAGCGCAACCTCATCAAGATACTTCTTCACAGCCTCGTCAACATTGATCTCAAGAATCTCGAGCCTATCAGCTACCCGTGTCTTCCTGTAGGTGGATCTCATGTTAAACACGTCCGCGAGATTGTGGGCAGGATCAAGCGATACTATCAGTATCGTGTACCCTCTCTCGTGCAGCGCCACACCGAGACCTGCTGCAGTTGTTGTCTTTCCTACTCCGCCCTTTCCTACCGTTATGACGACCCTCATGTTATGTCCAGGTAGCCAAGCATCTCAGCAAGCATATCATCGAGTCTCCTGCTCACGTTTAATGACTGTGCAAGCTCTCGCTCTATCAGTGGTAGAAGTCTAAGGGATGTAACTGTTGATGGTCCTGGAAGCCCAATGAGAGGACTGATTACTAGTAGGACAAATGCGTTCTCTAGCTCTCGTAGCTCGAGTCTAACGAGCTCTCCTGATCTCTCTTTAAATGACTCTGCTACTCCTCCGAATATCCTCTTTACGATATCTCTAAGTCGCACCTGGTACTCATGTTCTTGTACTCCTTTATAAGTGGTATCCCTCTAGATCTATCACGTGTCTAGCATATTAAACAATATCCATAATGTATAAACTTAATAAGCAACTTACTGAGAGGTACCACCTCGACAAGTATGATTCCAACATTAGCCCTGATGATTATAGGAGCAGTAATCATATATATAGTGTTCTATTTTGTGCATGGAAAGTACCTGGAGCGGAGGGTATTTAAGGCAGATCCATCGAGAAGAACTCCGGCACACCTGTTCAAGGACAATGTGGATTACGTGCCAACTAACAGGTTCGTACTATATGGCCATCACTTCGCAAGCATTGCAGGAGCAGGCCCAATAATAGGTCCGGCAATAGCGCTAGGCTGGGGATGGCTTCCAGCACTCCTCTGGGTATGGCTCGGAAACGTCTTCATTGGCGTAGTACATGACTATCTCTCGATAGCAGCATCAGTACGTTATGAGGGAAGAAGCATAGCCTGGGTATCATCAAAGCTCATGGGCAGACAAGCACTTTACGCGTTCAACACCTACATATGGTTTGCTCTTGTCCTCGTTGTAGCGGCATTTGCATTCGTTATCTCAGCATTGTTCAGCATGGTTCCTGGAGCGGGTGCTGCGTCTCTCATAATGATAGCGCTTGCAGTCATAGTAGGTTACGTGATGTATAGGACTAGGCTAGGCATAGGTGGTGGGACCGTACTATCGATAGTGTTTCTCGTGTTGTCTATAGTTGCTGGATACTATATACAGATGATGGGGTTCAAGCTAGGATTCTACGAGTGGCTCATAATATTGACAGTATATACCATAGTTGCGGCAGTACTTCCTGTATGGGTGCTACTACAGCCGAGAGACTACATGAATGCTTACCTACTATGGGCTTCATTAGCTATAGGTGGTGCGGCTGCTATAGTAGCATCGTTCAAGGGAGCACAAGCCGTAGCACCAGCACTCACACAGTTCTTCACAGCCAGAGTAATAGGATCGCCACCACAGCCATCCCCATTCTGGCCAGCAGTGCCACTAGTCATCGCATGTGGAGCATTATCAGGATTCCATAGCCTAGTTGGATCAGGCACGACCTCTAAACAGCTTGACAGAGAGATAGATGCGCTGATGGTAGGATATGGAGGAATGTTGACGGAGGGATTCCTAGCAACGATGGTTATAGCGTCGATGTCAGGCTTTCTAGGATATGCCCTGCTAGCTAGACCCGTCCTGCTAAAGATGTTTAGCTCCGCTAAGAGCCTGGTAGCACGAGCAGTGGGAGTACCTGTAAGCAAGCTCTCCACATTATCAACATTCAAGACGTACTACGTAGAGTTCGTGCACAAGCTACTTACAGATCCAGCATATATGGGACAGTACTATGTTCTAGTCATGAAACATGTAAAATGGATAGCAATACCATTAAGCTATGCATACATGACTAACTACGCATTCGGATTCGACGTACGTGCAATGACAATATTCGCCACATTATGGATCACTGCATTCGCACTCACATCACTGGATACAGGAGCAAGAATAGGAAGATACGTATGGCAGGAACTAATGACACCACTCAAAGACAGAGCAAGGACACTATACAAGGTACTTAGCAACAGGATAATAGCATCACTAATACTGGTGGGACTAGGCGTACTACTAGCATGGGGCAAAGCATTCCTAGTAATATGGCCAGCCTTCGCAGGAATGAACCAGCTACTAGCAAGCCTAGCACTGATGACCATCAGCCTATGGGTCATAAAAGTACAAAAAGCACCAAAACTAGGAAAAGCACTAACACTAGCACCAGCAATATTCCTATGGATAACAGTAACACTAGCACTAATATGGTTCCTCATAATAGTAGTACCAGCAACACCAAACATCATAACAGCAATAATAGTAGGAACAGCAACCTGCATAGGACTAGGACTAAACACATACCTCTTCGCACTATGGATAAAAGCACTAAGAACGAGAGAACAGGCCAAGGTATAGAGCTTGCTCTCATATTTCAGGCACGTCTCTGTAGAGGTCTACTACTTTATACTTTATTGATACGTTGAGTCCTTCTTGAATAACTCTATACACAACGTTTCTATAGCAGAATCTTTCCTCAGCTAAATCTTCTATTAACCGAAGTTTACGGAAATCTCTACACGGCGTATGTAATGATAACAATGCCTCAACATTCGCATGTTTAACACCTACCAGTTTTAATATTAGGCTTCGCGCCTTATAGACTTTATTTAGAAAACTATGTATTAGATTGTCAACTTTTAATACTAGCTCGATACTATCCCTATACGCTATCAATGGAACATACTTAACATCTTCGAGAACTATCTTACATACGTCTGAATAAATTATAACAATATCGAAGAGTTCAGGAGGCATATCTACACCATATATCGGGCGAGGTTTAACAAGAACGTAATATCTATCAGATTTCTCATTAACGCATAACAGCGCTAACTCGAGAAGAACAGACAGGTAATCTGTACGTAATAGCTTATCTATGGCTTTTGCGGATGGCATGAACTTACTATACTCATATAGCTCTTCGATCAACTCCTTCATTAGGTTACACTTATCATCGTCTATACATATTTTTCTGCAGAATTCTGATAGTCTCTTAGAAAGTTCTTTAAGAAATTGACTAGGATTTATTCTTTCTCTGATGTAGTATCCTATACATCTAACTTCCAGGATTTCTGGAACCCTCCTTACAAAGTTAATAACAGTTTTCAGTAAAAATGGAAGAACTTCTCTACGTAACTGTTCTTCAGATATTAAGATTGTTCCAGGATCAGATTCGAGTTCTAAAACGTTGTTAAATCTATAGTTTATCGCTATTCTATCAGTAAAGCGTCTAAACTTATCATTATTAGACATATGAAGTACTTAACTAACTACGTTCTTTCAAAAGCTTATAAACATACATGTTCACGTATTTCTCTTCGATGTCTCCATAATGTTTCTTTATCTCTTCGAGATCCTCGCGTACATTCTCGATCGCTTTTAATATTAACTCAAGCTTCTTGCTATCAATATTATTAGGAAACTCAGGTTCTCTATCCGATTTTAATTCTATAAAATACTTCCTATATTTAGGATATTCCTCAATATTATCAGAAACTTCCTCAAGCTTTATAAAATACTCCGATATAGGTTCCCTATCGCCTATATATGGCCTAGCTTGAAGTATGGTCTCTATATAACCTTCTCGTTCGAGCAACGCTATCAAGCAGTCTAGAGGGGGCTTCTTTAAGTAGGGTCCAGCATATACGTTATCGAATACCAGCTGAATATCGTTGACATCTACTTTATGTTTTTCAGCTAGCTCTTTTAAATGTCTGTAGAATAGGAAAAGACATTTATTAAATGTCGTATGGGTAGGCCACCTACCACTGATGTCTTTATAAAGCTTGATTAATCTGTAACTGACCCATACTAGGACGGGAGGTACAAGTCTACGTAGTAATTGTAATATATCGAGATTTCTGACAGAGAAATTAGAATCTAATCTATCTCTCATGCTGATCCCGATAGTGATCCTGATGCTGCAAGATTTAAACCTTCCTGAAATAGAGTTGAAACATTTGTCGAAGCTGCATACATTAGATGACGCTCACGTGACCATGATAACTCGAGGCAAGGGTCATCTATCTTCTTGGTGGGCCCGCCGGGATTTGAACCCGGGATCACCCGCGCGTCAGGCGGGCATCCTACCGCTAGACTACGGGCCCTTTCCATGAAGTAGACTTGTCTTTGGGTTTTAAAGGTTTCTCTCTGGTCTTGAGCTTCTGTTGTGTCTGTTGAAATGTTTTTATTTATGTTGTTGGCTTTCATGTGTCTGTATGGTTTTTGAGCTATGTGTGAAGTATGAGAGGTATGCGGGTCTTAGTCGTGAGGAGTTGTATAATGTTTTGAAGTGTTTTGCTAGGTCTATTAGTGATGAGCGTGTCAGGTCTATTGTTCTTGATATGTTGGAGAACCCTGTTATTACTTTTACTCGTGTTGAGCCTAAGATCCGTATCTTGGAGTCTCCCGCCGCTCCTGTGAAGCATCATGCCTATCCTGGCGGTCTCATAGATCACACCATTAGTGTTGTTGAGCTTGCTTTATCTATTGCGAGAACTTTCGACAAAGTGTATAACATATCGTCTAATCTCGATCTCGTTGTTGGTGCAGCTATACTTCACGATCTGTTCAAGTATTATCAGTACGAGCCTGATCCTGTTACGGGTGGTGTGAGACCAAGAAGCGACTGGTACCTCAGCCATGAGTTCTCGATGATTGCAGAGTTAACTAAACGTGGAGCTCCTGATGATCTTATACGTGTCATAGCTGAGACTCATGGAACAGTTGGTTTCAGCAAGATAGAGGGCCAGATAGTGCATCTCGCAGATAGCATTGACTCACAGTTTGCATCTCAGATACAGGATATTGTGTGGAAAGTATGTGTCGAGATCGAGATACAGAGTGACGGCAGGTATAATGCTAAGAAGACGTTTAACAGGTTAATGAAGACTAGAAGCTTGTTCGACCTCGCAAAGATATACTATAGAGAGGGTAGAGAGAGCCTTAAGAGATGTATAGTTGAGACTCTTGGTCTCGAGCTTCCTCAGCAGTAGAAGTCCTTATAAACTCCATGCCTAAGTAGTCTCTCAATGTCAAGTAAGGGAGGAAGTGAAGGTAGGACGGGATGGCCAACACCACCAATGATCCCTCAGGAAGAGTGGAAGAACTTCAGATACAGAGGATACACCTTTGAAGACCTGCTCAAGCTACCAATGGAGGAGTTCATAAAACTGTTACCAGCACGACAGAGGAGGTCACTAACGAGAGGTCTCAAGCCAGAGCACAGAAAGCTTCTCGAAAAGATTAGAAAGGCTAAGAAACTCATTTCAGAAGGTAAGAAGGTCGTGATAAAGACACACTGCAGAGACATGATAATACTTCCAGAGATGGTTGGCCTCACGATACATGTGTATAACGGAATAACCTACATACCAGTCTTCATATCACCATGGCACATAGGTCACTACCTCGGAGAGTTCGCGCTAACATGCAAGATAGTACAGCATGGTGAGCCAGGTCTAAAAGCAACAAGAAGCACACTACATGTAGCTGCAAAGTAACACTTTTCACTCTATCTCACCTATTGTAGAGACCTCACATATTTAAACCCCCGAGCAACAACTTAACGAATGTCTGCTCAGCAGGGGTCTAAGAGACGGACTGGACTAATAATAGCTACAGTGATAGCAATCATCATAATAGCTGTCTCTGCAGCAGTTGTCTACTATAGTAATCTCTCACACAGGGCCTCACATACAACATCACCAACGGTACCGGGAAAGAGTAGTAACAAAGAAAGTAATACGGGAGGTACACAGGGTAGAAGCTCGTCTGCAAGCATCACGTGTAGAGAAGCATGTATTAGGTACATTAGAAGTATAATCAGTAGGTCCTGGTACAATGATACGGCGTTAATGTATAGAACAGTAATGACAGGCACATATGTTAACGCGAGCAGACTTGAGAGATATAAGTCAATGCTAGACAAGTCCGTCAGATCCGCTATAGCATGGACAGACTTGAACGTGCTTATTGATAAGAGTATACTGAGCCAGCTTGGAACCCCGGAGATAATATACCTAGACACGCGCACTGGAACGGCATTGATCTATATTGGTCTTCAGATTCCAATGTCAGACTTTATGAAGTATAGAGGAGACATATTCAGCAAAGTTGTTGCAAAGAACGAGGTCCCTCAAGCAGTGAGAGAGACCATTCTTAACATGTTCTTAAAATGTCTCGAAGACTTTGAGAAAGGAAAGGCATGTAGTGGTGGCAAGCTTGTGAAACTTAACAGCACGCAGATCAGAGCTATAGAGGATCTATTGAGGTGGTATGGTATAGAGGTCAGAAAGGGATCAGACACCCTATATGTGATATTTATAGTTAGTCCAACATGCCCGTTCTGCAAGACAGAGATACTGTCGCTATATCTGTCTGGAGTATTCACTAACATGACACTACCAGGTAATCCAACAATAATCATAATGCCAGTACCAGAGCACGGATTTTCAGATGTACTATATGTAGCACAGCTATACTGCATATATAAGAGACATGGCATATTCATGCCCGTCCTACTATACATGTATCATCACTACACTATGAACGGAAGCATAATCTACTTCCCCAACTCGACAAAAATAGATGAGCTATATCACGTAAACCTGATACAGTGTATAAACCTACCATTGAACAACATAACTCTCACTTACACTAAGATACCAATAGAGGGAGGATATCTCTATGCAACATTCCTGAACTGTACAAAAATGTTCTATGAGAGATGCATGAGAGCCGAAGCAAGCAATAGTACCAGGTAGCTGCTCAGTATCTCCAGCTTAATCTAAGTAGCGTGTTTGCCCTTCTACCGCATATAGGATCTCTAAGATCCTGTATCTCTTTATTAACATCCTTATCTATTGGCGTTCCTAACGCATCTGCGTCTGTCTTCTCCTGTAGTTTTAATCCACACTCTGGCACGCCACACCATGGTACTTCGACTATGTTTCCCTCGCGTATGAGTTTTGAGGCATCTTCTATGCTTGTCGCTAGTTTCACGTGTTGCATCAGGTTTTTCCAGGCTTGTTCTTTCAGATTTCTTGTTACCTCTGATATCAGGTCTCTTATCGATTCTATGAGCTCTTCTCTGTCTGCTTCATATTTTTCGAAGTTGTCTCTTCTGACTATAGTTACCTTTCTATTATCTATATCTCTAGGTCCTATCTCTATCCTCAGAGGAACACCCTTCAATTCCCAGTAATAGTACTTCCACCCCGGCGTCTTATCCTCCCTATCATCGACCACGCTTCTTATACCAGCCTCCTCAAGCTCAGCCTTCACCTTATAGGCCTCCTCTCTGGTTCTCTCTCTAGCCTCCTTGTACATTATTGGAATAATCACGACCTGTATAGGAGCCACGTTCGGAGGTATGCATAGTCCCCTATCGTCACCGTGCACAGCAAGCATGGCAGCTATCGATCTCTCAGATATGCCATAGCAGGTTATGTGAACGTAATCCCTTTTCCCATCTGGTCTCAGATACATGACTTCAAACACCTTCGAGAAGTTAGTACCGAGATAATGTATTGTACCTATCTGTAGAGTCTTTCCATCAGGCATGAGAGTATCAAACGCTAGAGTATATACTGCTCCAGGAAACTTATCCCAGTCAGGTCTCATAGATAGCAGATATGGTACACAGAGCTCGTCGAAATATCTCTTATATATCTCAAGAGCCTCCTTTATCTGTCTCTCAGCATCTTCACGATCAGCATGAAAAGTATGTGCCTCCTTAAACATCGATATCTCTCTCAGTCTTATCATTGGGTGTGTCATCTTTGTCTCAGCACGAAACACGTTAACTATCTGATAGATCTTGAAGGGAAGATCCTTATGATCATATATCCAGTTCCTCACCATAGGGTACATAGCGGTCTCGCTTGTAGGTCTCAGGATAAGTCTCTCCTCACCACTTAGACCCTTAGTTACCCAGAAGACCTCTTGCTCAAAGTTCCTGAAATGTTCAGCCTCCTTAGCAAAGAACTCCTGCGGAATAAATACAGGAAACAGGACCTCCTCATGCCCCGTCTCTTCTAGAAGTCTCCTTATTATTTTCTCAACATTTCTCCTAATCTTCATACCATATGGCCTCCAGACGTAGCACCCTTTCACAGGGTACCTATAATCGTAGAGCTCTGCCTCCATTATAACATTATTGAACCACTCTATAAAACGACGCCACTTCTCTCGAGGTCTCTCTTGACTAGGCCTGACAGTACGTAGCTTGGCAATAGGAAATCCCAAGAAGATTAAGATCATTAAGGGTCTTTAAAGTTTGTCAGAACAGGAACGATAATAGCTCCTCCGACATGTCCTCCCTCCTAGAAGACACACATACATTAGCGTCTACACATACCTCTCTTCTATCAGAATCAACATAGAGAGAGACCCTCGTTAATGCTCCACTACGCGTCACAAATATAGTATCTAGACGCTCACCGTCGAATAGAATAGTCTCCGTCCTAATATATCTGAGGTCCCTATACCTATATATGTCAACTATCACCTTCTCTATAACTCTATTATCAGAATAGTCTATACCTATCTCAGCTTTTGCAAGATCGAGCAACATGTTATGATTTCTAAAGACGTGACGTAGAGTGTATACTACTGATCTCGGGTCTATAATTGGGTAATTATTCATTATCGATATTGAGCTAGCTATATTTCTCATGAAATATATGAGTTCACCATAATCTATGTCTGGTATACTTTTATGCTCTTTAAATTTCTTAACTAAGGCAAGATCTCTAATATAGAGTATGTATAAGAGTGCTACTGCCTCATATGCAGGATGGTCAAAGAATCCTGTCCTGAAAACCTCTAATCCGTCTTGTCGCATTTCTCCTGTCTCATCTACCACTATTGTTAACTCTTCCATCTCTTTGAACTTCATTATCCTACCTATGCTACTAGTCGTGATGTCCTTATTGGTAGATACTAGTACTCCTGTACTTACGTTTACGTGTTCCTCACGTATACTTAATATCTCTCTGAGTCGTGGTATAGGTACTCGAGAGTATCTTGCTATGTCTCCTAGCCTCACTCTCCTTCGAGTTATTAATGTAAATGATGTTAAGGATTTTCCTAATGCGGAGTATGCTGTTCTTAATAGTACGCTAGGGTAGAATATGTCGAATGGTTCTACATATATTATGTTCAGTTTCCGGGTTTTCAGCATCTCTCAGTCTAGGATACCTTCATCATATGTTCTAATTAAGCATTCTGTAAGCATCATTATTAGGCTTGTCACGACGTTATAGCTTGCTCCATATACTCCCATAGGTATCTTAACGACATGCGTGCGGTCTCGAGGAAGCTTATTGATCTCTATCTCTGGGATTCCTGTATCCTCTGCGCCAACTATAACACATATGTTCTCTCCAAGATCTATCTCTGTGAGATACTTGTCTCCATACGTCTCTAGAACTATAAAGCTGACGTTATCTTCTAGCCCGTGAACGATCTCATATATATCTCTAGAGATCTGCACGTTCTCAGGAACGTATTCTGAGTCCTCTCTTGGTATGTATATTACTTCAATGTTTAGTCTTCTACATATGTTCACTATGTCCTCTATGTTTTTCCTGTTCTTGAGCTTGTATAGAATAACGTATTTTACATTCATAAGAATCTCTCTATATCTGTCGTTCCTCTTATCACCCTCCTCTTATATTCATTACACATATTATGAGCATAGAGTATCGGTAGCGGCATCTGCGACCTAGTCCTAAGCATCTCCCTGACTACTCTACATGCAGTATCTAATGTTACTAGGTTTCCCACGCTTACATATACGTACTTGTTATAGTGTTTTAATGCTCTCCCTATGATCTCCCCGTTCTCTGGGTCAACTATGTCACACTGGTCCTCTCTACAGTTGCTGAGCTCTCCATATAGTAACGACTTTGCGCATCCTATTGTGGGAACCTTCATAACTACTCCAAAATGCGAAGCTATGCCTAGCCTGTATGGGTGCGCTTTACCGTGACCATCTATCATTACTATATCAGGTCTCTCTCTGAGCGATCTGAATGCTACCACCATGGGTCTTAGCTCTCTTAGTGAGAGCAATGTAGGTATATATGGAAACTCTATGTTTACTGCTCTACATGATCTGTCTATTATCTCTCCATGTCTGTTACATACTACTGCACATGCTATCCCTATCTCCTTCCCTTTCTCTTTCACATATGCTAGATCTATTCCGCATATCTTCTCTGGGTCCTGGACCACGTCTCTCTCTACTACCCTAGATGCCAGTATCTTCTGCATATTTCTAAGTCTATCTAGGTCGTATCCTTCTGGTAGTCTTGCTCTAGCTATCGCGTCCAGTCTTTTCCTACTTCTCTTCACTTTCCTCTACCCTTGGTATGAATCTGAGGCTTGCTAGATATAGGTCTGCCCGAGTCACTTCTACCATCTTTCTTATAAAGTCAACTTTTCCACGTAGTCCTGGAACTAGTGCGTCAGGCACTACTATGAGTGATAGAGCCTCATATATCTCCTCCATGTATCTGAAGTATCTCTCTACATCTCTTATGTCGGCGCCTTTTCTCAGAGACTCTATTATTAGTCTTCTCAGCTCTCCTACTATGTCTCCTAGGGCAAGCAGATAGGGAACATTCTCTACTCCTAGCTCCTCTGGTCCAGGTATCCTGTTCTCTGTGATGAGTTTGTAAAGTGCTACCGCTTCAACATACTCGATCAACGGTCCACATATTAGTCCACTATAGTATAATTGCGGGTACTGTCTTGCTTTTTCAAGGACTCTCTTCACAATATTATTCAAGACCTCTATCCTCTCTCTAGCAGTCTCAATCTCTCCTCTATGTATGAGATGTACTATCTCTCTCGATGTTCTTATTATGTCTCTACTCTCCCTTATTATTCTGTCTCTCACGTCCTCTATCTGCTTCAGCTCCTGTTCTATCCTCTCCACGATCTCTCTCAGCATTACCTTCTCTGGGTCTGACTTATTAATCAGCTATTCCTACATTACCTGCCGCTCTGAGAGCCTCGGGAGAGGCTCCGTGAGGGGCGTGACTTGCCTCCCGCATCACTCTTCTACAACTACTTCAAACTCTGCGTATGCGCCCTCCTCTGTTATCTCTGGATATCTCTCTGTGAACCTTATCCTCGAGAATGTCTCTGGACCCATTGCCAGTATTGCTGTCAGTATCCACGGGCATAGGTGTTTCTTCCTTACCATCCTCGTATGTAACTGTCTTGCAAGTATACATCCGTCTACCCTTATCTTCAGCTTGTTTCCAACGCGTTCTACCTGTATATCTCTCACAAGCTTGTTTCTCTTCAATATCTCTCTGAGACCGTCTAGGCCTATTGTGAGTAGCTTTCTCACGCACTCAACGTCTCCGAACACGTCTCTCACTAGTCTAAGCATCTTCATTCCATATACTAGTGGTAGTGAGCTCACTACCTCCTCGAGAGCGTATATGAATATGCATCTTATGCAGAGGAGCGCTAGTGCCAGGTTATCTTCTTCCCACATGCTCTTTCACGCAGTGTGTTGAGTTACTTATCTTATAGTAATTAATTAGATCTCTCCCGTCAGCTGTTCACGAACAGGTGGGAACAGCATTATTCTTAAATACCTCAGAATCATCATACATATACACTACAGGGCCAGATGAGCGACACCATTCATCAGGAACTTGATACCAATCATCAGAAACACAATACCGAACACGAGCTTGAAAACCCTTAACGGCGCTCTAAGAAGAAGTCTAGAGCCGAGCCTAGCGCCAACTACTAGACCAGGTGCAACACATGCCACAGCTAGAAGATCGACACTATGTTGAGCAAGCTTGAAGATCACGCTCACGAGAGCCATAGGTGCAAAACAGAGAAGAGAGGTACCTACAGCAATCTTAGCTGGAAGATCAAGAACATACATGAAGAGTGGAACAAGGACAGCACCGCTACCCATACCTAGGAGACCTACGACGAGACCAGCAGCAAAACCGCACAGATAGACGACAATGCCTCCTCTGCTCCTGCTAGAGGAAGCGACAGGTCTCTTAACAACCTCGTATACAGATCTAGAGGCAACATAGATAAAATATGAGCCAAGACAGAGGGAGAGAAACCATACAAACCTACTAAAGGCAAAGAAGAGAAGACTACCAACAACACTACCCAAGACACCAACCCACACAACTCTACGGAAGACATCTAACCTGAAATTCCTCAAAAACAGATGCATGAGGCCGCTAATAACACCGTTCAGAAACACTACAACAACAGTACATCCAACCGCAACGTTGAGTCTGAACCCAAAGATAAAGACTAGGGAAGGTAGAACAACAACTCCACCACCAACACCAAGAAAGCTACCTAACAAACCAGCACAAAATCCAACAAAAAGTAGACCAAGATACTCAAGGAGAGGCATGTAGTACATCATATGCAGGTAGCCATGTTCAGCTGTTTTAAGGATAACCATAGTCTACTGTGAGGTCTCGCGTAGTAGTTCCGGACTTGACTTACGGATATGCTTGAGAGTCTGTTTTGTACATTTTCTAAGACTTAATCATAAGTATAAGTCCGCCGAGTAAGAATCTAAGATCACGTTGTCTCAAGGAGGCAGTAAATCCCGGTATACTAAGCAAGGTATAGTTGAAAATATCGAGTGAACGTGCTATGTTGCCATAGCGTCCCCATTCGCATAATGTTTCAATTAGTAGGGCAGCATAATTGCTATCAAGTGGATATTCAACAAGCTCCTTAAGTTTGGAATCTTCTAGAATCTCTATACGTGGCATAGGTCGTAGATCTCAGAGTTCTGCACGTGGCTTAACGTTTACGCATATACAGGTAGGTAATCTATGCACCCTAACTACGTCTATATATAGTCTGCGCAGGTCTATGATTATAGCTTTAGATCTCAATGTGTAATCATTCCCCGCTACTGTATGTGCTACAAGTAGCGATGCCATACCGGCCACAAAATTGAAATAAGCTAGAGGATACATCTGTGCGTATCCCTTCAGTTTAGAAAGATCTTGCTCTGACATTATCGCATTATCGCGAATAACACGTAAAGCTATGTATCCTGTCAGAGATGTTAGTAACTGTTTCTCAAAGCATAGATAACAGGGATAACCTCTACTAATAAGTGGTCCTATTACCGCACTGTCTGGCAACAAGAAGATTGGTAGCAGGTTCTTATCAGTTTGTAATATATGTTTGTTAAGTTCCCTTAAGACACTAGGTCTCCAATAATCAAATGCCGCAATAACTAACATCTCATCTTTCAGCTCCTTTATCTTCCTAAGTTCCTCGACGTTAAGCTCTTTAACGTTGATCTCTAGATCATTTAGAAGGTTTATCAGTATTTCTGCGAGTCTATCACCGGAGTGTACTATAGTTACAGAAGCAGTCTGGTCAGTCTCTTTCTCAAAAGTGCCCGTGATTAAGTGTAACTTACCTAAACCCTCGGGAACAATGAATCCTAAAGTAGTTAATGAATCTTTATAACTATGCAAGAGTCGTTCAAGCTCAGATTCGTTTAACGGGTTTGTGATGCTAGATTTTAGGCGTGTTTCAATTTCGTCACAGGTATTTTCTGATTCGCATGTGAT
>JAADER010000001.1 GCA_013153275.1 Thermoproteota archaeon | reverse complement strand
TGGCGCCGGGGGTGGGATTTGAACCCACGCCCCCTGTACGGGGACGGGATCTCGAGTCCCGCGCCTTGGGCCTGGCTCGGCCACCCCGGCTTCTCCACGCGATCTTCTTCTCTATTCGTCTTTAAATATTTTGCTTGAGCGCTGGTGCTATCTCTTTTGCTATTGTTTCTATTGCTCTTCTTTTATCTGGGCCTAGTGGTGAGCCTAGTATTACATGTTTTGTGCCTGCTTTCACTATTTTTATTATCTTCTCTATACATTGTTCTGGTGTTCCCGCTATTGCTAGCTTATGTACGTACTCATCTTTCACGAGCTCTGTCGCCTTCTTTATGTCTCCTCTCTCTAAGGTGTTTCTAATCTCTTCTACGGTGTTCGTATCTATGTCTAGTTTTTCTGCTACTTCTTTGCTGAGTCCCGCAAGTATGTATGCTACTACTATCTTCGCTGTCTCTATTGCTTTCTTCTCGTCTCTGTCTACTGAAAAGCATGTACATACTGCTATCTCTATATCTCTCATTTCTCTACCTTTCTTCTCCGCTCCTGCCTCTACGTTTCTGACAGCTTCTCTCACTATTCCTGGATCTGACGCATTTATTATCACTCCGTCTGCTATCTCTCCAGCTAGTTGAAGCATTTTTGGTGCTTGTGCTCCAACATATATGGGTACCTCAATCTTGTTCTTGATGTTTAGTCTTGCGTTCCTGAGCTTGAAGAGCTCTCCATCATATGTTACTACCTCACAGTTCAGTAGTCTTCTAATGATCTCTATACTTTCTCTCACTGCCTTGAGAGCCTTCTTTCTCTCTATTCCTATGGTCTCCAGTGTCGTCTTATCCCCTGCTCCTATTCCAAGTATGAACCTTCCCTTAGAGGCCTCTTGAAGCGTGGCTGCTGCGCCCGCAGTCCATGCTGGATGTGTAACGTATGGGTTTGTGACTCCTATTCCAAGATTTATTCTCTCTGTCCTCTGTGAGATCAATGTAAGTATGATATATGCATTCCTGTTATAGTAGTGATCTGTGACCCAGACCGAGTCTAGTCCAAGATTCTCGACCTCTCGTGCAAGTTCAACAATCTTGTCTATGTTTCCTACTGGAAGTAGCTCTATACCTAGTCTAGTAGTCATATGTATCTAGATAGCTCTAAGGAATATTTCAACACGACCTACCTCATCAGGGCTCTGTGAATAAGCCTCATGATGTCGGCTCTCCTATGAAGCTCCTCGACAATGTTTCCAGGACCGTTACCGCTCTTATACATGTTGTAGAGAATGTACATCAGTAAGAAGTATGTTAGCCAGATGAGGTAGTACACTATTGACCTTATCCTCTCATAGTTCTCCTTCCACCACCTCATCTCGCTACACTCCTCTATCTCTAGACTTAGCACGTCTACTCTGCTAAGCATTCTTACGCATGACGCAACGATCTTCTCAAGTCTCTCTATGAGCTGAAGATCCTTCTCACCTCTCTCAAGCTCCTCACGGACCTTTGTTAGCGTGTCAACAATGTTCGCGAGCTCGCTGAGTATCTTGTCTGTTAGTCTGTGGAGGTTCCTGTTCTTCTTCTCCTCTTCTCTGAAGAGGTCCGCTATGTCTCTCAAAGTGTCAAGTAGATTCCTGATATCTGTTCCTCTAGCTTTCAATCCTATTCGTGAAAGGATGTAATCAATATTGTTTAGAACGTTCTCTACGCAGAACTCGAAGTCCTTGATAGGCTTTCTCTGGATGCTCATCCTCTCACCGATATATCGAGGACCGTTCCCACATATATCTTAGCTATGTCCACAACCTCGTCAAGCTCTACATACTCGTCGGCTTGATGTGCAAGCTCTATCTCACCAGGGCCGTAAGTCACTGCTTGTATACCTTTTGTCTGATAGTAGCGAGTGTCTAGTCCACCACTGCACACCACCTTTCTAACCTTTCTTCCTGCAAGCTCAGCTATGTTCTTCTCAAGTATCTTAACGATTTCCAGGCTCGGATCTGTAACTGCTGGAGGAGATCTCTGCAGGGTCCTTATACATACTGTGATGCTCATCTCTCGAGCCTTGTTCTCGAGATACTCATAGAGCTCTCTCTCAACATCTTCAACATTCTCCTCTGGTATCACTCTACGATCTATAGAGAACGAGAATATTCCTGGAACCATGTTCACCTTACCGCATGTACGCACGTCCCCTCCCAGTACTATTGTAGCCTTTCTCGCATTCTCATCCTCATACTCGTACTTACTTACCCTAGACTCCGTCATCCTCTTTAGATCATCGATGATATTACACACGTATCTGACACCGATCTCGAATGCGTTTACTCCTAGCCATGGTGTTGAGGCGTGTGCCTGTTTTCCAATTACGTCTACCATTAGCCAGATTATTCCTTTATTACCTATAAGTATCGTATCTATCCCAGTAGGCT
The DNA here is from genome assembly GCA_013153275.1 of Thermoproteota archaeon. Lineage (GTDB taxonomy): Archaea > Thermoproteota > Thermoprotei > Thermoproteales > Thermocladiaceae > JAADER01. The sequence goes on along the minus strand of JAADER010000001.1, from coordinate 10,604 downwards.
CACAGACTATCACGTAGCTGGGTCTCACGTTAAGCACGTTCACTAGATATCCTGTACCTGTCTCTCCTCCTATCTCCTCATCAGGTACGAGAGCAAGCTCTACACGACAGTTAAGATCGTTCTCATACTTTTTCAGAACCTTAAGTGCAAGAATAGCAGATGCTATCCCTCCCTTCATGTCAGTGCTTCCTCTTCCATAGATCCTACCATTAACTAGTCGTGGCTTGAAGGGTTCCGTAACAGTCCACCCAGTACCTCCAGGAACAACATCGTAGTGACCGTTGAAGTGCACTGTAGGCCCCCTTGATCCTATCCTTGCGAGAAGAATGTATCTAGGATAGTCAGCATATTCGGGTATTATCCTCCTAACGTAATCGTCGGGCACTTTCAAGATCTCGCAGGATATGCCGTCTCTCTCTAAGACTTCTCGTACATAATTACAGAACTCTAGATATTTCTCTCCAGGAGGATTCACGGTAGGTATCTCTATCATTCTCATGAGCACATCGGCTATCCAGTCCCTACACTTGGATACTTCTCTCACTACTACGTCTCGCTGAGACACCTCAATGTTATCATCGTTCCCTCTTTTTAACATGTTTCTCCCTACTTAACAGGAGCTCAAAATTCTTCAGAGAATAGTACTGTTCCTCTGTGATAGACATATCAGGATTAACCTTCATAACCTCTCTAAGAGCATCCTCCGCGCTCAGCCCCCTGCTATACATGAGGTACGCTGCCAGGACTGTGGGAGATCTTCCAAGTCCTCCAACGCAGTGTACATAGACTCTTCTACATTGGTCTGCATTATTAGATATTATTTCACATATTCGTAAAAGAGTCTCCTCATCTGGAGCATATCCATCTCGTGTAGGAAACCTGAGTATCACTAGACCGTTCCTTCTGGCTATGTCGTTTATCTTAGTAGCATCTATCCCAGAATAGTACAAGTACTCCCAGTCCTCCACGAGAGATATCACGAGGCTGAACCCTGACTCCTTAAGATATTCATAATCGTTCTCTAGTGGTATCTGTCCACCACATACGTGATCATCAATGCAGTATGCTCTCAGAGGCACATAACATATATAGGTATGTGAGAGAAATTTAACATATACGGAGGGGTCATGTACCCTAGAAGAGTGATTGTAGCATCAAGACCGAGCAAGCTCTCACTAGTTCAGACTGAGATCGCTATAAGATGGATAAGGAAGACGTTTCCAGACATAGAGTTTGAGATACGTACGTTCAAGTCTACTGGAGATAGAGTGCTCGACAAGCCACTATACATGATAGGTGTGAAGGGGATCTTCGAGAAGGAGATAAATCAGGCAGTGCTGAGAGGAGATGCAGACATAGCGGTGCACAGTCTTAAAGATCTTCCAGCAAGTATAGACTCTAGACTAGAGCTGGCCTGTTGCCCCCCACGAGATAGTCCATATGATGTCGTTGTAGTGCGGAGAGGAGAGTGCGCAGACATATACAAGCTGAGACCTGGATCTCGTATCGGTACGTCAAGCATGAGGAGGAGAATGTTCTTGAGAAAGATCAGGAGCGATCTAGAGATCGTCGATATCAGAGGAAATGTGGATACGAGACTGAGAAAGCTCCTTGCTGGACAGTACGATGCCGTGATCCTCGCTGAGTGTGGTATAGTGAGGCTGAGAGGTATCGTTCCAGAGGTCGACGAGGTCGAGTACGAGAGATTGAAAGAGACCGAGGTCCCTCCAGCACCAGGACAGGGAATAATAGCTGTAGTATGCCGAAAAGATGATCATGACCTTCTAAAGATGCTCAGAGAAGCCTCACATAGAGAGACCATGATCGAGGCCATATGCGAGAGAAGCTTCCTAAAGAACTTTGGCGGAGGATGTCATACCGCGCTCGGATGCCTAGCAACATGTCTGAGAGATAGATTAAAGATGTATACAGCCTACATAGATAATAAGACTATGAGAACATATGTTGTAGAGCTTGAGGACAGTCCGGAGAGAGCAGACGAGCTAGGTAGGAGATGCGCTGAAGAGCTTAAGAGGCTTGTAGAGAGCGTGAGAGAGATATGAGAGTCCTGAAAGAGAGCGTGAACATACCAGGCATCGGGTCGAGATCGGTCTCCTTCAGGTTCAGCTTTCCAGAGAAGTTCGAGAGAGAGTATGAGATAGTTATGAGAGGTATAAAAGAGTTTATAGAGAACGGTGAGCAACTTGGGGATGTTGATGTTGATAACTTCATTATTGAGTTCTTTCTGCTCCGTGAGGAAGATCTAGGAGAGTTCTATAGATCGTACTACGTTGCTGTGCTCAGAAGGATCGATGCTCCAGGGACGGAATGTGTTGCAGTCTATCGACTAGTCATAGACTATAGAGAGTGCACGGTATCTATAGATGATGTATCTAATCTAGCCGGCATCTCTAGATGAGCTACTCTACGTGAACGAGTTCTCTATACGTTCTCACCAGTATCTCAACGGAGAAATGTGTAGGTTTTTCAACGCTTCTAGTTATTCCGCTAACTACTATCTTCACATTGTATGTTCCTGGGAAGAGGACGCACTTGTTTAGTACTATCTGAATATTGTTAGAGTAGATATTAAAGTACTGTGGATAGGAGTAGTATAATGTGCATGAGGGTATTGGTGGTCCAGGCACTATGTTATTTTCCTGTGATCTATATATTATGACCTTGATTCTCAGTCTTATAAACGCTTTTGAGATGTTATATGTCTTGAACTGCCCCTCTAGGAATATCGTCCTGTTAACAATTATAGTGCCGTTACATGTTTTAGATATCTCAAATATTGTGTCAGCAGTTATGTTCTTGAGATCTACATGACACTCTCTGGCCTTTATCATAGTGCTGTTTCCTGAGATCTTGAGGGGTATTACCGTTCCCTCTATCTTAGCTACCTTGCAGGTGTTGTTGAGAACTACATACAGTGCTACGCATGTTGAGATTACTGTGATGATTGTTAGCAGGACGAGTGGAATCCAGATTCTTCTCATAGTTTATATAGTTTCTTGAGGGGTTAATAAGTAGTCATGGTCTCTCAATATATCTGTGGTAGCCCATGTCTATCTCTAGTAGAGCTGTGAAGAGCGCCATAGCAAGCATGCTTGAGCCTAATGTTCCGAGGATTGTCATGTACTCGCATGGTCTCTCGATCACGAGTCTCCTCTTCACGTATGGTGCGTCTATGAATCCTGGAGGTGATGCTATTATGAGTCTAGGCTCGAACTTCCTGACGTTGTCGAGAATGGTGTTCAGAACTTTGGGTGATGCTCCTATGACTATGATTGATCTTCTGATGTCGCTATCCACTTTTGATAGTTGTTCGGCAAGGCCTTCGTCGTAGCTTCTTCTTAGAGATGATAGTGATATCACTCTGTTAGGTAGGGTGTATCTCTCGATCTTGTATCTTATGCCTGTCTCGGTCATCAGAGCATCGCACAGTACTGTTGCACCTTCTCTCAGTGCTTTCAATCCCTCTTCTATGGCTCTCTCGCTCACTCTGACAAGCCTTCCAGCGACTGCTAGCCCTATCGTCTGTATGACCCTCGTTCTCACGTACTTTATCTCCAGTGGCTCGTCCAGGTCTCTAACATACATCCTGTATATCCTTCTGAGCGCCTCAAGCGTCTTCTCATCTGTCCTGTATATCCTTCTCATATCTTCATCTCGCTGAGCATCTTGTTTATCTTCTCGTTGTAGCCTCTCTCTGCTACTAGCCACTTTCCTATAAGTCTCACCTTGCTTGAACATATTATGACTATGCTATTCATATCTATCTCCTCAGGTCTTATATCGCATATCTTTCCAATTCTTATTCTCTGTCCTTCTCTCATGGCGTTCCTGACCACCGCTATCAGCGTGTCATCCCCTTTCAACTCCCTCACTATGTCGAGGACTCTGGAGATGTTTCTACGCTTGTTCCTGGATATGGGATTGTAGATCGCTATAGTGTAGTCTCCCTCGAGAGCCTTCACGAGCTTGTGCTCTATCTCATCCCAAGGCACTAGCAGGTCGCTCAGGTTAAGTATGACCATGTCTCTCATGAATGGTGCTCCTACCAGAGCTCCTGCTGCTAGTGCAGCTGTGACTCCTGGAACTATCTCTATCTCGGCCCCTATTTTCAATCTCTCGTTAAGCTCTATGCACAGGCCAGCCAGACCATATACTCCCGGATCTCCTCCACATACTAGAGCAGTCTCTCTCCTCTTCGATTCTCTGAGAGCTATCAGACATCTCTTAACCTCGTCTCTCATACCTGTAGTATATATTACCTTCCCCCTTATGAGATGCATGACAGGCTCAATATACCTTCCATATCCTACAACAACCTCGACCTTTCTCAGCACCTCTACAGCTCTAATAGTGAGGTACTCCGGCCTTCCTGGTCCTGTACCAACTATGTAGAGCCTCGTCATGTGTTTGCCTCAGCGTACTCTCTGAGCTTCTCCTCCACCTTGCCTCTGCTCTCCTTGACCTTGTTCAGGAACCATCTCAGTGCTCTCTTTATTATGAAGTACTTTCTATCAGTCATATACTCCTCGACCAGCCTCTCAGCCCAGTACAGTGCATGATCTAGACATGCCATCAGCAGATCAACATGGTAGTGCTTGATCTTTCTAAACCATTCCTGACGACCGAGCCTGCTTGGCCCCATAGGGACAAAGAACATTGGAACTATCAGGCTCCTGTAAGGTCTGAGCCTCCTCACGAGCTCTGTAGTCGCCTTCACATCGTCTTCCTCCTCTCCTGGAAGACCAACTATTATTGTTGCAGCAGGGACAATATTATGCTCGTGAAAGAGCGCGAAAGCCTCCTCAACTATCTCAGGCCACCTCTCTATCGGGAACGGTCTTGACTTCGCAGGCATGTGCATTCTCATGAGCTTCACACTACCGCTTTCAACTCCTACCTCGACGCCTAGAAGCTTCTGGTTCTCGCCATCTATGAGTATCTCTGTCACAGCATCGATCAGCTTCTTATTTGCTACAGCGGCCGCAAGAGTACAGTGGCTCCAGCCTACCTGTCTCCAGTACTTCTTAGCAAGCATGTTCACCTTAAGCACAGCATCCTCGTTAGGTATCACGGTGTCCGACCCATAGAGAAGCACGTCAGTACAGCTGAGTATTCCATGATCGACACCCTCCTTCACATTTATCTGTATCTCCTTCTCTATAAACTCTAGCGGATACCATCTAACTGGTCTGCTTCCGACAGAACAAAATGCGCATTTTCTTGGACATCCTCTACCTATCTCTATTAGCCCGTTAACACTTGCATGCACTATGGGCACTAGCTTGTCTATTGTTAGATTATCTTTTATGCCCATCTTCACATATGATGGTACAGGTTTTCCTTCGAGGATCCTCTTCACTATCCTAGATATCACTATCTCCTCCCTATCGCCATTACTGTCCACTATCACATCAATATGATACCTATCTATCAGATCATTCATATGAAGCCACTGCCATACAGCCGGGCCCGCAACTATGATCTTGAAATCGTACCTGTCCCTGAGCTTGCACACGGTCTCTATGAACTCTCTAAACAGAACAGCATTAAGAGGCTCCTTATCGATAAATGCCGTCCAAGTTGTTGTAGGTGGATTCAGGCCAAACCAGTCATGATGTCTAATGATTAGAACTTTAGCTCCTCTCTCAATGTACCTTGGAACATAGTCTGGATCTACAACCGCAGCACTGAATCCATCATGTACTAGTCTCGCCTCTATTCTACGTAGACCGTATGGAGCCTGCCAGACTATGCCATCCTCATGCTTCATTGGCGGGCAAAATAGCCACTGAATAAACCTTCGCGGAAGGATCAGAGGCATCGTAGTGCCGAAGCCGAGGAACTCCTTCCCGTGATGGTTAGTCATCAAGCTCCTGTCAGTGCTCAGTATTATGTCGAACTTACGCATATAGCTCACCTAGCTCCAGGTTCATCAGCTTCTGTGCCTCCTCTTCCGATTTTACCACCCATACTGACAGTGAGGGATATATATTGCCTTTTATCACATCTCTCAGCTCTCCTATGATCTCTCCTACAGTCTTTTTACTCTTTATGATTATCAGTCCGATTCTAAAACATCCATCTGCAAGAGCCCTCTTTATCTCCTCCCCAGCCTTGTCCAGCTCTGAATCTTTAAAAATGAGTAACCGCTGTTTCATTAAGAAACCAACCTCTCTAAGTATTTAATAAGCACTATGCCAAGTTTATTATCCATGATGCAGAACGAAACTATGACCATAGCTGAGACGCTGAGAAGAGAGATGGAAAGAACGGCACGTACAGAACAAGTAGATGCCGTAATACTTAGCGGAGGACTAGACTCATCAATTACAGCATACCTACTACGACACTGTGATCCAACAGCAATAACGGTAATATATAGCGAATCGCCAGGCCGGGACGAGGAGTTCTCTATGAAGGTTGCATCTCATCTCTCACTTAGGCATATCATATTAAAAATAAATACAAGGACAGCTATAGAGAAGATACCTACAATAATAAAGACCTTACGAACATTCTCTCCAATGGAGATACCTAACGATATACCGGTATTAGTAGCAGTAGAGTATGCTAGAAACATGGGGCTCAGAAAGATAGCGACAGGGGACGGAGGTGATGAGCTGTTCTGCGGTTACAGCTATATGACTAGGATGAGCGAAAGTGAGTTAGAGAGATATGTAAGGGAGCTCCCTAATTTCTGGTATTTCCCCTCGTTCATAATTGCGAGAGAGTTCGGTATAGATGGTGTCTCAATATTCCTAAAAGATAATATAATAAACCTAGCATTGAACATACCTGTAAAATACAAGATAGTTAGAGTAGACGACAAGGTAGTAACAAAATATGTTCTCAGAGTAGCATTTCAGGACGTTCTTCCAAGCGAGATCGTGTGGAGAGTAAAGGAGCCTCTTGAATATGGATCAGGTTTCACAAATATTAGAAAGGTAGTCGCTAGCTACGTATCTGATGAGGAGTTTTTGAACGAAGTTAAGGAGATAAGGGAGAATGATGGTGTGATAATTCAATCGAAAGAGCAGTTATATTACTATAAGATATATAGAAGATTCTTCAAACCTCCACGTGACTACTCTACAACAGGATTGAGATGTCCTTACTGTGGAGCTGATCTCAACCCTCATAATCCGAGATACTGTTATGTATGTGGTTCATATATAGAGGGTTCTTATAGAAAGTGAAGCTTATCTATTATTAACGCTCTACTTAGGTCATGTATGTTGATTATCTTTATGAAGAGTCCACCCCCTATTCGTGATAGCTTCATGAGCAGGTCATCATCACTGTTCTCTCCTATAGCTATTGTGGATATTGTCGCGCCCTGTCTTCTAAGTCTAGTGACCTCTCTTATGCATAGTTGAGCGTTTACTGTTCTTCCATCGGTTACGCATACAACGTGTTTAGCAGTGTTTCGTGATTTTGAGAGTACTTCTCTAGCTCTCTCTAGTGCATGTGCTAGGTTTGTTCCTCCTCCAGCGTACACGTATCCCAGCATGTATAGCATGTATTTCCAGTAGCGTTTTACTTGGTGTAGTGTCCATAGTACGTCTGCTCTGAAGTTGAATAGTATGAGTGAGAGCCTGTCGTTGGTTGTCATGAGGAATTGAACATATTTCGATACTGCGTCCTTTGCTATATCTATCTTCTGTGTTCCCCAGCTCAGCTCTCTCATGCTTCCTGAAACGTCCAGACAGAGTACTAGGTCTATTGATTTCACGTTTGCGTACTCTTTTACTATTATGTCTTTTGTAGTTATCATCTTACCCATCAGTGACTTTCTGCTAATGTTTATGGCAGTCTTGTACATGTCAATATTTGAGTAACTATCACCAAACTTGTATTCTCTCATGTTCACGACATATGTCGGATACCTGTCAGAGCCTACGAACTTCATTATCTTTATCTGACTCATATCGCTTGACTGGCCCTTCGTCTTTCTTCTGAACTCCTCGAAGAGTCTACGCTCCTGGTTAGACACTCTACCATATGCTGAGCCAGCGAAACCGTAGCTCCTCAGATACTTCTCGAGCTTCTTCAGAACCTGCACCTTCTTTATTATGTTTGCATCATATTTCACGAACATGTTTATTAACTGTGCAAGATTCATGAAGTTTGCTGCGCCGATACCTCCATAGAAGGCCTCGTAGATCGTGGATATCATCTGCTCTACCTCATCGTTCTCTGCGACCTCCTCGACCTCTCTCTCAATTATCTCGCCAGTAGTATGTGAGATTGATGATCTACGATTATACTGGTACGAGCTCTGTCTTGAAAGTTCCTGAAGCATCTTGCTTCCAGCAAAGTCCACAAGATCCTCCGACATCGAGTCCTGCCTGTCTCCTCCTTCTCTGAAGTCTGATCCTCTTCCTCTTCTGCGGTTTATTCCTTGGCCATGTCCCTGTCCCTGGCCTCTCTTGTCTCCTTCTCTCTCCTGGCCCTCTCCATGTGCTCCCCGTCTCCTCTCTCCTCTCTTCTGTTTCTCCTCAGGTTCTGTTAGTCCCTCCCTAATACGTTGCTCCATCCTCTTGATCGCTCTATTGAGAGCATACTCGAAGGCCTCCTCCAAGACAAGCCTCTTCTCCTCAGGGCTCTGCGTCTCAACTGATAGGAGAAGATTCTGAATACCTATCCTTGTAACTATCTCACGGAACTTATCCTCATCTACATCACCCTCCTCGAGTAGAAGTCTGAAGAATATGTCTGCAACAGCTGCCTCATAGCTTCTGACAGATCCTGGCCTTATGACACGCGTGTCTGTCTGAAGGTACTCGTACACGAGCTTAAGAATGTCTGATATCAATGAGATTGGGTCCACTCTGTTAGTCTCATTTAACATCATGAGTCTACTATATCTAACTGTAGAGCGGGGTTATAAAGTGTAGGTCTCGGAACCTCTCTATCTACTGCTATTTTTTGAACATCTTCTTAGCAATAAGCAGAGCCTCGTCGAACTTCTTTAACAGGTAGTCCTTCTTCTCCTGCTCAGACGAGAAGTTTCCTCTGACCGTGGAGACCATGTTCTCTATCAGCGATCTCTTGAGATGCTCTATAGATGCCTCTCTACCCTCTATCCATGCTCGAGACATGGCATTAGCTAGGGCATATATTGCACTCCTTATGCTTGGCCCAACCTCGATATTTGCGTCCTGTACTAGAAGCATCAGATATGTGGTAACTATCTCAACCATGAAGTCAGGAACCTTAGTCCCAAGATGCTCTAGAAGACTGTTCGACTTCCACTCCAGGATACTTCTCAGCACGTCTCTGTCAGGATAGTTTATCTCTATGACCTTCATCCTGTCTGCAAGCGCCTCACTGAGCTCATATACTCCAGAGTACTCTGCAGGGTTTGATGTTGCTATGACTATGAAGTCGCTCCTTATCCTGAATCCCCTTATGAACACGTAGTGCTCCTGAAGCGCTTGCAGTAGCGCTGCCTGGCTGTAGGGGTTCAACCTGTTTATCTCGTCAAGTATGAGGATCTTCCCGTGAGCCATGACAAGTGGCCCCGGGATAAATGCTAGTGGGTGATCTAGACCTGCCTGGAGAGCAACAGCTATATCTATGTCACCTGTAAGTTCTGTAGCAGTCATGTGGCTGTGGCAGGCAACCTCTATGTATGGTGGGTCAGATATTGCAAGGATGTCAGCTATGGTCTCTGCAAGCGTTGTCTTTCCTACTCCTACGGGTCCCATTATCAGAACATGTCTTCCAATGGCTAGACTGCTGAGGAGGTCCAGTGCAACGTCTCCCAGTCCTCTCAGTACTTTATCAAGCTCTGAGAGTATGTTTCTTATCCCCTTCGTCCTTATGGCCTCTGCTATCAGCTTCTCCACCTGTATCGGCTCTCTTTTCAGGAGATCAGAGAGTCTAGGAAGGTTCTCTAACAGTTTGTCACTGGTGCTCTCTCTTACTTGGGAGGTCCTAACCTGGTCTGAGGTCTTTCTGAAACCGACCATTAGTTCCTACAGTTACGAGTTAGGTAGTGTAAAATTAATAAATATTGACTCAGCATTTTGAAGACTCCTGTTTGAGAGCAAGATTAATAAAGAGGTCACAGTCCTAGTCTCGAGAAGGAGGAGAAGGAAGGAAGAGGTGAGAACATGTCTTCCAGGAGAGGCAACTTCATAGAAGAGACAGATATAAGTGAGTTTGATCTCAAAGCAAAGCCTACGGATCCGAAAACCAAGTGGATACAGAGGATAATAAAGTCGATAAGCATGTACTACAAGAAGTGTCCATACTATGACATGAAGACTCGAATATGCTTCATAGCGTATGACAGAGACACTAACATATGTCCGAGAGATGGGAAGTACGAGGGATGTAAGATACTTGAGGAGTTTCTTGCAAAGAAGTACGATGAGATAAAGGCTAGCGGAAAGCCCCTACCATACGATTTCAGGGATCTCGCGCTGGTCTAGTAGGGTATCCGAAACTATTCTAAAAAGCTCATACTTGGGCTCTAATTCTTGAGCGTTTTTAATCTTTAAAATATATTCGCTAGAAGATGTCTACCGAGTAGGATCATGCAGAAGATCAGGATAGAGCCAGGAAAGCTGCTTAGA
>JAADER010000006.1 GCA_013153275.1 Thermoproteota archaeon | reverse complement strand
TGTAAAACCTATTTTTAAAAAGCGTTGTAGTTAGATCGCTATGACTGCTCCCACACTGTCACCAGGTGACACAGCGTGGTTACTGACAGCATCAACGCTCGTCATGCTGATGACAGTGCCGGGACTAGCATTCTTCTATGCTGGTCTAGTCAGAAGAAAGAACGTTATATCTACAATGATGTACAGCTTCCTTGCATATGCGATAGTATCAATAATATGGATACTATACGCGTTCTCGCTGGCGTTCAGCCCCTACGGCCCTCTACACGTCTTCATAGGAGACCTCAAGTTTGCTGCAATAAGCCCATTTGTGGGAGTTAAGCCAAGCACGTTATGGATAGGCACTACTGTACCTGCCTTCATATACTGTGGCTTCCAGCTCACGTTCGCTGCAATAACGGTTGCAATAATATCGTCAGCAATCGTCGAGAGAACAAAATTAAGCGCATGGGTACTATTCTGTATACTATGGCTAACGTTTGTATACTGTCCCGTAGCTCACTGGCTATGGAGCGATGGATGGCCCGTATCTGTCCTACCTAAGATCGGGCTTAGACCAGCACTCGACTTCGCAGGAGGGATGGTAGTACACATGTCTAGTGGATTCTCAGCACTAGTGCTAGCCTACGTCATAGGAAGACGCTTAGGGTATGGAAGAGAACCAATGCCACCACATAACATAACCTACGTACTACTAGGAATGGCACTGCTATGGTTCGGATGGTTCGGATTCAACGCTGGCAGCGCAGTTGCAGCAAACGGACTAGCAGCCTCGGCATGGTTAGTCACCAACACTGCAACAGCTGCTGCAGCCATAACGTGGTGCTTGCTGTCCTGGATAAAGGAGGGAAAAGCATCTAGTCTAGCATTCGCCAGTGGTGCAGTTGCCGGGCTGGTCGCGATAACACCAGCAAGCGGATTTGTAGATCCACTATCAGCAATAGTTATAGGAGTAGTAGCAAGCATAATAAGTTACCACATGGTGGAGTTCAGAATAAAGAGGGGGCTAGACGAGAGCCTAGATGCATGGGCAGTACATGGAATGTCAGGATTCTGGGGCTCAATAGCTACAGGACTCTTCGCGAATCCGAAAATAAACCCAGGAAACGTGGGACTAATATATGGGCTGATATATGGAAAGCCTCTGATAGGAGCACTACAGCTAGCATCACAGATAGTAACATCACTAGCAGTCCTAGGATATGTTGTATGCGTGACGTTCATAATAGCTAAGATAATAGATAAAGTCGTGGGATGGAGAGTACCAGCAGAGATGGAGTACGTAGGACTAGACATGTCTGTACATGGAGAGGAAGGATATATAATGAGGTGAGACCATGAAACTCATACTTGCAATAATAAGACCAGAAAAACTGGACGACGTCAAAAGAGCACTAGAAGATGCGGGAATATACCCAATGACCGTCGTAGACGTACGTGGAAGAGGAGAACAGAAGGGAATAACAATAATGTATAGAGGAAGACCAATAACAATAGATCTGATACCTAAGGTAGAGCTTCAGATAGTAGTAAAAGATGACGACGTCGATAAAGTAATAAAGATAATAACAGAGAACGCGAGAACAGGAAAACCTGGAGACGGCAGGATATTTGTCTTACCAATAGAGAGATCGGTGAGAGTTAGAACAGGAGAAGTAGAAACCTAAAACCCACAAAAACCCACATATCAATACATAATTCTGCATGCATACAGCCCATCTTTCTTCTTTACAATTCTAAGAGCCCGTTATGTATGATGATAAGTTCTTCTTGAGAACGTGGCGCCGCCGCCGGGATTTGAACCCGGGACCTACGGGTTAACAGCCCGCCGCTCCAACCAGGCTGAGCTACGGCGGCTTTCACTCAGATAGTTCTATGGGTCTTTTTAACCCTTACTAGCCAGAGAGCAGAAGCTCCGATACCCTATGCTTCTTGACATGGTTCATGAGCTCCTCAAATCTGATGCGAGGAAAGTTGCTCTTGGATTCTTCTATTCTCCATATATCCGAGACGGTTCTAGCATAGTCCTCCAGTTTCATACTAACTAGCTCACTATTTTTGGTGAGGTGGTTTCTAAATTTATAAAATAGTCTAGCTACTTTAGGTACGAATCTCCACAAACTATATCTCAGATATGAACTGTAGTCTACATGATTAATGTACCATCTGTAGAAGCTTCTTCTAAGGATACTCTCTATAAGTCCGGGATCTTCGGTCTCGTCTATTCCCTCTATGTTAAGTTCTGGAAGGGACTTGTATGGACATAAGACACATGAAACTCTCTGAAGCCCTCTCATATACTGAGGGTTGACTAGTGAATATCTCTTACATATGTTTAGAACATCTATGAGAGATAATGTATATATTGGTCTAAACTCTCTCTTAGATATGAACTTCAGTCTAAAAATGTAATCATGAAGCCTTCTCCATCTTTTCTCACATTCTGTCGCTCTGTCACCGACAGCGTATAGTGATGCTTCTATCTTTTTTGAGAGCTCTCTGAGCGGTCTGACCTTGAGATAGGTACACCATCTACATCTTCTGTATGGTAGACCATACTTTCTTAAGTATCTGAGCACTATGCGTCTAGGAGGTGATGCTATGTCTATATTTATTGAAAGTTTTCTAGAAACCTCGTCTATGAATTTTAGGTTCTTTGTATTATCTAGATATGGAATATATGTGTAACATGTATGAAGTTTAAAGCTTATTACTTCTGATAATTTTAATAATGTTATAAGTGTTGCTGTGCTATCCTTTCCGCCACTATATGAGAGGAGGATCCTGGATCCCTCTATATGCTGTCTACAGGTTCTGAGGATTATCTCTACTATCTCTTCGATATCGTCTATTGTTCTATAGAAGTCGATTACTACTGGTTCAAACCATTTATCAATATCTAACACGTTGTCGTTAATTCTTATTATGAAGTTATTCTCTATACATGTCTCTGTGATGTCTATAGCGTCGTTCCCCATCCATAGGTAGAGTCTAGCCTTCTCGAGCGGCCTCTTCATGAGAGTCATGTCGATACTTGTCGCAACATATCCTGGCTGTCCTGAATCTGCTAGTAGGGGGATGGCTTCGACCATTTTTATGTTGTTTCTATTGAATAAGTCTTAAGAGCCTTTGTGAAGGTCTCTTCTCCATGAGAGGTAGGTATACTGCATCTGAGATTCTGAGATACGTTGCGTTAGGGGTCGCTATTGCGGTTATTGTGCTTGTGGTGATATTTTTCCTCGTCCCTATTCTGCTGATAGTAGCATTCATAGTTGCGGCAGCTATCATAGTGGGGCTGGTGTTTGTTCTTATTAGAGAGCTTCTTAGTGGTGGATCTAGGTAGACTGCCTGAACCTGTCTAGTGTCCAGTATGTTCTCACTCTCGTATCTGTCACTATCACTCCCTGTCTCGAGAGCTCTTCTCTTATGTAGTCTGCTAGCTCGAAGTTTCTCTGTCTTCTTAGTCTCTGTCTGACCTCTATCGTGAGCTCTATTATGTTGAAGAGCGTCTCATCGATCGTGGTCTTCGTGAGCACGCCTAGTATGTTTCCTAGAGATATCAGGACATGTAGGGCATGTGACACCGTGTCCTTGCTGATCTTCTCTGGCATGTATATGAGCTTGGAGGTCACCATCCTTGCTAGGCTTATGAGCTCAGAGACTGCTCTAGGAGTGTCCATGTCGTCTGCGAGAGCTAGGAGAAACGACTCCTCTACTTTTCTAACGTCTTCAACTACTCTAGGATCTTCAGGACCTGCCTCATCTCTTGCCTCTCTATAAAGCTCTCTCAGGTAGTCACATGCTGCATAGAGTGTCCTAAGTAGCTGCTCGGCGTCTGATAGCCCCTCATAGGAGAAGTCTAGAGGCTTCCTGTAGTGCGTCATCGAGTAGTAGAGTCTCAGGACCTCACCATCATATCTCTTCAAGACCTCGTGAACGGGAATTATGTTTTTCAGAGACTTGCTCATCTTCTCTCCATGTATCGTCACAAGGCCAACATGTATCCAGTATCGTGCAAGCTCGTAGCTTCCATAGAGTGCGTATCCTATAGCTAGCTCGTTCTCGTGATGTGGAAACACTAAGTCAAGTCCTCCTCCATGAAAGTCGAATGGTACTCCAAGATATTTTGAGGCCATGACCACACATTCGAGATGCCATCCTGGTCTTCCAGGACACCAGGGAGTTGACCACCATGGTTCACCTGGTTTCCAGGATTTCCATAGTGCAAAGTCTAGTGGATTCTTCTTTCCTGGCTCCGGCTCTACTCTCGCGCCTGCCATGAGCTTAGAGATGTCCTGGCCTGAGAGCTTACCGTACTCTGGCACCTTCTCTATCTCGAAGTATACTGACCCGTCAGGCGCTACGTACGCGTATCCTCTAGATATTAGAGTCCTTATTGAGGCTATCATGTCGTCTATATGTTCAGTCACCTTAGGATAGTGGTCCGCTCTCCCTATGTTTAGCTTCTCACAGATCTCGAAGAACTCTCTTATATATCTCTCTGGGATCTCTCTCCATCTTATGTAGGCTTCACTTCCAAACTCCTCTCTAGCTCTGTTAATTATCTTATCGTCAATATCTGTGAAGTTTATTACTAGAGTAACATTGTAGCCGATGTATCTTAAGAACTTGACGAACGTGTCAAAAAATGAGTAAGTTCTAGCATGTCCAACATGCATGGAGTCGTATGGTGTCGGTCCACAGACGTACCCGCGGACATCTCTCTCTAGGATGGGTACAAATTTTTCAATTCTCCTGCTCATGGTGTTGTATATGCTTACCTGTACCTGGCCTAGCGTCACAGCAAGCTAAAAATAGAGGATCCAGCTTATAACAGTTAGGTAAGTGATGACGTGGTCCTCAACTGACCAGTGAGGACACCTCTACCCAACTGAGACTCATCTACTGAACCTGAAGAACACTATCCCTCTTCTAGGACTAACACAGACTGAGCCATACGTCTCGTTCTCAAGCTCTCTAAATACATCCAACACTAACGAACTATTAACACTGCCAAGCTTAGATGAAGCCTCCTCTAGGATCTCGTCCAATGTCACATATGTTAGGTAAGGAGGAAGCTCTCTTTTACCGCTCCTAACAAGCTCATTCTTCCTTGATAGAACAATGTCTCTAATGATCCTTCTCTTCTCAGGTTCCATGATAGGCTCCAGCACTTTAACAATCTCTTCTGCTCTTGGATCCGCATGGTTATAGTAGTATCTGCCCTCGACTACGTCATATAGGATGACTATGAGGTTCCTGGACGAGATCAACATCCTTGGATCACTAGAGCATACATGCTCTATCAGTTTTCTTGAGAATCCTGTTGGGGATGCTATGAAGAGTATGTAGAGCATGTTCTTCTTGTCCTCAAGCTCGTTCTCGCTTAACACGTTCATCATGAGGTCATTAACTTCAACGGGAGTTAATGGTAGGTCATCATATCCGAGCTTTACTATCCTATCTTTACGGGCGTAGTAGACTATGTCGAGCATAAGAACCCTGTGAGGTATAGCTACACTGAACTTGTAGAGAACTCTATAATAGATCTTACTTGACGACTCCTCTGGAGAGCACTTTACAGCTTTCGACACTTTAAGTATGGACCATCTCCTGCAGTTGAGCAGTCGTAGAATAGTCTCCCTAGGTATGGAGTCAGCTTTCTCACATATTCTACGTATCGTTCCTAGATAATATGCCTGCACCTTACTCGCCGATATGGTTCTTCTCTCCTCTCTACTTACCTCATCGATATCTCTTACACTTTCCTTAACAGCCTCTTCCCGTATCTGAAGAGCCTCACGTTGCTTTCTGAGCTTTCTCGAGACCATTCTTATCTTGCGTGAGAGCGTTCTCAGAGACTCTAGCTGGGTCTCGAGAGTCTTTCTCGTGATCTCGTCTCTTACCTCTCTGATGTACTTACCTATCTCCTCTTTCAATTTTTCGATCTCCCTGTTCTTCCTCTCAAGCTCTCTAGTAAGGTTCTCAACCTTCTCCATTAACCTCCTATTTTCTTCACTTAACTCAGATATAGTACGTTTAAGCTCACCTATTGAAACATCACCCCCTTCTACAACGACTCTAGATAACCTATCCATGAGACTACTGTACTTGACATCTAGAGCCTCCACCTTCTCAATGAGACTAGCAAGCTCTCTCATTATCCTGTTCTCAAGATCCTCCTCAACGCTTCTCCTAACCTCTGAGGCTCTCAGAACCAGCTCCTCATAATCTTTAAACAATCTATAGATATAGACTGGATTGCTCAACAGAACCTCGGAGAGAGACTGCGCAAGTATGCGGAGTCTACCCTCTAGGACACTCATCATATATCTTGCAAGATATCTATCTATCTCTCCTCTCTCAGAACTTTTTCTCAATATCTCAATAATATCCGTATATGATCTATCTATGATCTTTCTATAAATCTCTAACACATCTTTTCTACCAGCAGTAAACAGCTGTGCGAGCTTCTTAGGATCTTCAGGAATAGAGCAGGACTCTACCTCTATAGCAATCTTCTTCTCAAGCTCCGTGAACCTTCCTCTGAGCTCTGGCGGCAGAACTTCTCCTTGATGCTCGAGAGCAAGCGTTAACAGGAGAAGAGCGTATCTACATTTTCCAAGCTCTTTCTCATATGTCTCGCTATCTATATCCTGACACTCGCTCTCCAAGCTCTCTAACGATGAGAGTACCGTATCTATGTATCGCTTGAGTGTTGTTGTTGGCTCTCTTCTGAGATTTACAAGACCTTTAGATACTATTTTACCACATTCTTCTCCATAATGTATACATTTTATACTTCTTACACCAATATCGACAAATATCGAAGAACTAGGCATTATAGATACTCTTCGACGAAGGATTTAAGCGATACGTTAAATCTTTATAAATAGACTACTTTTATACTTAGATAATGGATCTTATACTTTCCTGGAGGAAACCTAACGGAGAGAACTGCACTATCAATCCTGTCAAGCTCGGCGTTTACGAGCTCTTCATTGGGAGAACCCCCATAGATCCTCACGGTCCGAGAATATATTTCTTCGATGAGACAGAGAGGTTCAAGGTTTTTTCGGGGCACCAGAACATATATGTGAGTAGGAAGCACCTCCTCGTAGTGATATCTGACAGAACAGTCATTCTTAGAGATCATGGCCCTAGAGGAACAGGATCAAAAAACGGGACGCTGGTAGCTATTGGATGTGGTGAGACCGTAAAGCTTCATGGAGACAGCATAGAGCTTTCGAGGAACGATATCAGTAGAGGTGTGATGATACATATTCCCGATCCTTCGATCTTTACTGTGAACATGTTTGAGGACCATGCCGTAATGAGCTCCCCCGATAGAGGAGGTGAAGATGCTTTTGTCAGAAGGATATCACTTGGTAGTGTAGTAGTTGAAGAAAATGAGGAAAGTAGGATGTTCGTTCCTAACACATTCTTAGAGAGACCTGCAACAATATATTTCCAGCTGTATGTTAAGATCGACAGGTTACTGCAACATATCAAGCATGAGGATCTACCTAACGCTACTGCAACGTTATCTGTGATAAAAGAGTCCTATAATGAGCTTCAGAGAGTAGAAGGAGAGAACGTCTTTATTAAAGAACATATAGAGGCTATAGAGAAGATGTTAGAGGAGATAGTGAAGATAGAGAGACTTCAGAGATATGGAGAGAAGGACAGGATCCTGAGACTATTACTCGACTGTCTCTACGAGCTTAAAGGCTACCTAATGCAAAAGATAGAGTAAGCTTACCGTTCGAGTGAGACAATGTTCAGTAACGATCTTGAGAGAAATCTGACAGAGATCCTTAATCAGCTTAGATCGTATTCTAACATAGTTGACATTATCATGAACATGTTCTCACAAGTCCAGCATCAGCCAGCTATATACCATATGAACATACTTTTCTGCTTATCAGCACTAGGACTATACGCGATCGCATATATGAAGAGCTCTGATCAGTATTTTATAGAAATTTTAAAACGATTATCATCATGCTTAAACGCTCACTATAAGTACGATATCATTCATGGAGAGATAGTTGAGATCGATCGAGAAATAGAAAACATAGAGAGACAGCTAGAGAGAGGGACCTCAGACAACATGCTTCTAAGTAAGTTGAAAGTGCTTAAACAGGACAGAGCTCTGCTTACACTTCTCTGTAAACTTCTCTCTATTATAGACTTCTTAGTTTCGAGAAACAGCGAGTTCGAAAAATCTTTCAGATCATTTATCGAACAGTTACTGGCCGATCCTCAGAACCGTGATCTTGGTAGAAGCCTAATGTATGGACTGGATAGATATATTGTCGAGGGGAAAGTAGCTCTAGAAGATCTTGAGAACATTATTGGCAGGGTCTATGAGGTTCTTCTTAGGGCTCGAGGAAGAGAATCATGATAGTATGCTCTTCTTGAGAAACTCCTCATATCTTCTAAGGTCGTCCTTAGAGACTGTGGGTTTAACCTCCTCGAGAGCTTTCTCAAAGTCCTCTCTAGTTATTCTATCAACCCTATATTTTGCTTTTCTCAATTCCTCAACGTTTCTAACGCTTCTCATCACTACCTCAATGTTTGGATTAGCTCTCTGAAGCATGTTAAGTATAGCTTTTCTACATAGGTTAGCTATGTCTCTACCTGTATATCCCTCTGTCAGGTCCGCAAGCTCCTCATATGTTATTCCCTCAAGCTCGTAGCCTCTCCTCTCTAGATGCAGTTTAAATAGTTCTATTCTTGCAGACTTGTCAGGAGGGGGAATATACACCTTTCTGTCAAATCTGCTGAGTATAGCCTCGTCAAGAACCCAAGGCTTATTAGTGGCAGCTATGACGAGAACAAGCTTGTCCAGGTTCTTAGAGCCAAAACCATCAAGCTCGGTCAGTAAGGTCTGTAGAAGTCCTGGTACCTGGTGAAAGTCTGAGTCCCTCTTGACAGCTATTGCCTCTATCTCGTCCATGAACACGACAGAGGGAGCTCTCTCACGTGCAAGCTTGAAGAGGGTCGATATGATTTTAGGAGAATCTCCAACATATTTAGACAAAACTCCTGAGATAGGGACATTGAAAAATGTGGCAGACAACATGTTAGATAGAGCCATCGCAATCATTGTCTTTCCAGTACCTGGAGGGCCGAAAAAGAGAATACGTCTAGGAACGTCAACCTTTACAGGCTTCTCCGGTATAGCTAGGGAGAAGAATATTATGGACATAAGCTCCCTCTTAACATCAGAGAGATCCGCAATATCGTCCCAAGTGACGTTTGCTCGAGAGATAAAGGTCTCCACAAGTCCAACAAACTCCCCGTCACTCTCAACCTCACGCGTTCCCGGCCGCGCCCCACCTCTTGATACCTTCTCCTTCTGAATAACACCCGATTCTGAGACCTCTGGCAGGGTAGCTCTAGGTGATCTAGCGGCACGCGGTCTCAGATCTCTGTTCTCTCCTTGAAGAATAGCTCTCAGCTTCTCAATCGTATCCTCTATCTCTCTAATCTTCTCGCTAAGAACCGATCTTGTTGCTGCATCTGAAGTATATGTGACTGCTTTTCTAAAACATTCGACCGCTTTCTCATATAGGCGCAATGCAAGTTCTAAGTCTCCCCTAATATATGCTCTCTGCGCCTGGTCACAGTAATCCATACCTAGCTTTATAAGATACATGATAGATCACGTTTTATATTCATCCTTCATACGCTCCCTCCTTAGATAGTCCTCTATCTCCCTCTCTTTCTGCTCAAGCATGCTCTTAAAGTTCTCGAGCTCTTTTCTGATAGTCTGTGGAAGATCCTCCTGCAGAACCTCCTCAAGCAACCTCCTATACGTCGTCATCTCCTCGTCCGTCAGCTGTATCGAGGGTACTCCTCTGGTGAGGTCGAGAACGCCTTCAAGCTCTGTCACGAAGTTCTCAGCATCCTCAAGTCTCTGCTTGATCATTCTGATATCTTCTAGATACTTAGCAAGCTCCTCCTTATCGCGGACGATCTTCGTTAGGTCTTCGATAATAAGGATAGGTATGAGCTCATCAAGTATGTATAGGGTCTCTATGACGCCCTCAATACGGCTCTTTATCCTGTCAATTTTTGCATGATATGCTCGTAGGCTCTTTATGTTTCTCTCCAGCACTGTTAACCTAGGAATGTACTGCTGAGCCTCGCCCATCTTTCCTAGCCTCATTAGAGACTTAATCTGAGCCTCAAGAGTGCTTCTCTTGTTCTCTAATCTGTCGATGATAGACCCTAAACGTGACAAGGACTTCTCGAGCACATCCTTATAACGTGAGAGACGTTTAATCAAGCCACGAGGACCTCTGTTCTCTATCTCTTCCATAACTCCACTTATAGCTCTTACAGTGGAGTAAAGCTCCCTTTCAACATCCTCTCTGCTTTTTCCTCCTAGGATCTTGTTTCTATCTTTTATAGCCTTCTCAATACTGTTGACAAGTATATCATAACATCTCTCTAGGTCTAGGTACCTTCTCTCTGCGTAAAGTCTGTCAAGCTTGTTGAAGATCTGTCTAAGATAGGGGAGCTCGTTCATGTTCTCTCACCTATATTCCTTCTAGGAGGTCTCTTGCTTTTCTGAGCTTCTGAGCTGCCTCCTCAAGCTTCTTGTCTAGCATGAGGTGGATAGCGTCTACAAAGTACTCTCTTGCGACTCGTACTCTGTCTGTGTATCCTTCATTTCTTATGGCCTCAAGTATCTTTGCGTTCAGGTCTCTCACATACTTCAGGACTTCGTCAATTAAAGTATTTCGAAGCATTAGGTTTATGAAGGCTAGCCAAGTTTAAAATATTTCTACTGATACTCTAGGGGAGTAACAGTATTACCGAACTTAGAAACATGAACATGTATGAGGACAACCTTAATAGGCACCTATCAGCTAGGTGAGGATAGATGATGAAGCTTGTAAGGTCGGACTAGTGAAGAGCTGGGCTAAGCTGATCAGATATGCGAGCCCTCCTCATCTTTCAGGACTCGAGAACTTCATCACTAAGTCAACACTAAGCTTAGATACCTTCTCTACTACAGCCTCTATATCTCTGACTCTATATATCTTGACCGCTGATGGTGACTTTACTGGCACTATACAATTGTTAAGTATGTTACAGAGAAGCTCTCTATCGTCTAGTTCTAGGATGTTGCAGAGCTTATCTATGTCGAGATATCTTACTCTTCCACGAGAGAAAACACACTTGGTTACTAGCTCTCTAATTTTAGTAACCTGTCCAACGTATGTTAAGCTTTCTCCCCTTCTTTCAATTACTTCTAGATCTGTCGCTAGAGAGATCAGGGATCTGTACGCAACCTTGTTAATCCATAAAGATGGTGATAACTCTCTAAGTCTGCTATTAGCTATGCTGTAGAGCTCATTTATATTTGAGGACTGGAGCTCTCTTATGGTATCTATTAGGACTCTGTACGTGAGGACCTTATCTATCATGTAGTTATTGAAAAGAATCTTAAATAGAAAAGTCGGCCTGTCGTCTCTCACAAACTTCAGGAGAGTCCTACCTCTATCGGTAAGCTTGACCTTGCTGTTCTCAACGTCTACAAGCTCTATCTGTACTAGAAATCTCGTTATGTCGCCTCTTCCTCTGCCAAAGTCTATCTTATTGTTCTTTAGTTCGGTTATATTTACAGGTCTCTCATTTATATATGATAGATATTTTATTATCTTCTCAAGCTTTATGGGAGGAAATGGAATGCTCTTCTGGACTATACTCACAGTATGATGGTTCCTAATACTTTTTCAAAGCTTAGCTATCTAAATGGTAGATATCATGAGTCTCTACATCTCCTATCTAGAACGTAATTTATGAATACACAGCAGAACCAGCTCAGGTAGGGTAGTGGACCTATAGATATGAATTCTATGTTTCTACGCCTCATTATGATCACATCATCGGGAGTAAAACCATCCTGATCCCCAATAATGAACCCCACATTACTACATGGTAGCTCTACCTTATCAACGTCTTTTCCATCCTCTATGAGACAGAAGAGTCTAAAGCCTCTTCGAGAGAGATCCTCTAGAAGCTCCTCAAAGCCCATATCTAGAATCTGGACATCTCCACTAAGTACTAGTCTGAGAAGATCGTCCTCAGTCTCTATATAAGGAAGTTCCTCGCCTCTAAACACTATAGTCCTAGTTCTACCACATCCAGATAACACTGCATAGATCGTCACATCTTTCCGAACAGACTTGTCCCCATATAGGCACTCGAGCACGAAGTCTAGGATAACGTCGAACCTTCCTGAAGATGCTGGAGATCGCGGGTTTATATTCTCTATGCAGGCAGTGTTGGACTTGAGTATGAGAGCACGCACGTGAACGAGATTTTAGAGTTACTTGCCAGTTCCTGAGGATGACGATGATGCTCCTGATGTTGATGATGACTGGGATGCTGCTGGAGCCTTTCCGAGAGGCTCCTTCTTCTTTCTCTCCTCCTCTGGTCTGACCTTTAGTATTCCGAAGAATATTGCACAGTTTATGCATAAGGTCTTAGTGACCTGGTACTTAGGTATTATTGCGCCCTGCTTCTCGAGCTCTTTAGCAAGGTCTGGAGGAACTGGAGAGTACGTCATTGTTATTCTCACTGCCTTGGATCTGGGGACCAGCTTGCCACAGTTCTCACAGTATACGTGCCCTTCTTTCCCTTTGTCTCCCTTGTGTCGTCCCCTGTTCTTTCTCTTCTTTGGCACAGCTTCTCTTGTATCTGACATGCTTAAAAAGTTATCGAGAGTATGTATAGTGAGAGGTGATGACACGACTCGCAACGGAGCAGTGAAGATACACTCCGAATCTGAGAGCTATCTCTTGACGTTTCTAGGAACAATATAGTCCTTCGGCGCGTTTGGGAATGCTTCAAGGTACTTTCGTAGAACCTTTGGTACTCTTACAACACCGTCAGGTTCCTGATGATTCTCAAGTATAGCCGTTATCGCTCTAGTAGTCGCTATAGCAGTGCTGTTCAGAGTATGAACGTACTCTCTCTTCATGCCCTTCCTCACGACACGGATGTGAAGCCTAAATGACTGCCAGTCAGTACAGTTGCTACAGGAAACCATCTCTCTGAAGGTTGCTTGAGCAGGCATCCACGCCTCAAGATCGTACTGCTTAGCTGCCGTTCTACCCATCTCTTTGGGACAGACAAGAACTACTCTATAGGGTATCTCTAGTCCTCTCCATAGCTCCTCAGCATTGTTTAGGAGGAACTCCTGCCACTTATCGCTCTCCTCAGGTAGGCAGAACACGAACTGCTCGACCTTGTGGAACTGGTGGACGCGGAAGATCCCTTTAAGATCTCTGCTACCGGCGCTTGCCTCTCTTCTGAAGCATGGTGAGTATCCTGCAAAGAGTACTGGGAGATCTTGTTCTAGGAGCTCCCTCTTAGCGAGATAGCATGCAAGTGGGTGCTCTGACGTTCCTATCAGATATAGGTCCTCATCCTCTATCTTATATATGGCATCTTTCAGAGCGTCGAAGTCTATCACGGATGTCATGTACTCATGCTTCAGCATGTATGGTGGTACAACTATGCGGAACCCTCTCTGGGATAGAAAGTCGAGAGCGTATAGAGCGAGAGCGAGGTCGAGCCAGACTATATCATCAAATATGTAGAAGAACCTGCTTCCTGCGACCTCTCCGGCTTTCTCCGTGTCTCCAAGCTTGAGAACGTTCTCAAGCATGTCTGCATGTCCTACAGGTTTCCAGTTAATGACCTCATACTCAATGTTGTGACCTGTCTTCCTGACCTCGTTTAGAAGCTTGTCGACATCTTCCCTATATACTCTAGGTTTTCCCCAGTACTTTAATGCGATCTCCTCAGCATCTTCTGGACATATCTGGTAGACCTCCTGTCTTATGAGGTTTGGAAATCTTCTGAGGATGCTTGTCCTCTGTTCCTCGAGTTCTTTCAATTTTTTCTCGAGAGCCTCCAGCTCCTGTATTATTCTCCTGGCCTTCTCTATGAGCTCTCTACGCTCCTCCTCCCCCCTAGCCTGTCTGATGCTTCTAGTAATGACATTGTGCTCGTGACGTAGCTCCTCAACCTTCCTCTTAAGCTCCTTCCACTCCCTATCGATACGTAGGAACTCGTCAACCAGATCTGTACTGTAGCCTCTGGCTCTCAGCATTCTCCTCACATCCTCCGGTCTAGAAAGCAGTGCGTCGAGGACTGACCAAGACATCTATGACTAGTCTAGGTAGGTTGATCTACATCATATAAATGTTATGATCGACCTACAGGTATCCTGACTCTCCTCCTCCTCACCTTCTTCACGCTCCACAGCATCGAGAGTATGGACGATATGTCTCTATAGACGTCTTCTATACTGTTCCTGAGGTCTCGCTCGAGAACTAGCAGTGGAGATGCATGGTTCATGGGCCAGAACTCCACGAAGAGCTTGTTGAGCTTGTTGACTATATGTATGTCGAGGCTGGGCTTGCCTATGGGTCCTATCCTGATGGTGTAGCGGAGTCCGTCCTTGAACGATACCTTCTCTACCAGGTAGCCTCTATATGCTGTCACAATCTTGTCTACTAGCCTTCCTGTTGCTATCTTGTAGTCCATCACCTCTGTCTCAGTGGTCACGTTCTTTGCCGGTATGAAAGCGTGTTTGAGCCTTATAACAACTACGCTTGAAGAGTGATACTTTCGGGCAAGTCCTAAGACCTTATAAGGGGTGGGCCTGTAGATCTATAGTAAGATCTAATGAATATTAGTAGAGAGACGGGAAGAATCTTTCAACCGCTAGTAATGTACAGGAACGCCTGCCCAAACTGTGGTGGCAGCATAACGTCAGATCGCCTCTACTCTGGACTTCCCTGTCACAGGTGTCTACCGGACGAGTATGCATGGCGTGTTAAGTCCACGCTCGACCTTATAAGAGTTCTCAGAGAGCTCAACACTCTCAGAGGGCTCGAGATACTAGAGACCTTTCAGAGAGAGTACGAGAGGTTCAGTAGCCTATTCGAGAGGGCAGTAGGAGCAAAAATGTGGGGGGCGCAGAGGTTATGGGCTAGGAGGCTCATAAAGGGAAAAAGCTTTGCAATAATAGCACCAACAGGAAGCGGGAAGACTACATTTGGCATAGTCGCAGCAATATACGTATCATACTACAAGTATGAGGGAAAGGGCAGAGTACTGATGGTGTTCCCAACATCGGTCCTTGCAGACCAGGTGTACAAGAGGCTGGTCACATATCTCGAGAAGTTGAATCTGAGGGACAGAGTCACAGCACTGACATATAACACTCTCCTTACAAAGAGCGAGAGACAGAGAGCTCTCGAACAGGTCGAGAAGGGTGAGTTCAATATTCTCGTGGTCACAAACATGTTTATTCCAAGATACATGGATGTCCTCAGAAGATACAGGTTTGATCTAGTATTTGTGGACGATGTAGATAGCATACTTAAGGCATCTAGTCGGAACGTTGATAGACTTCTTCTCCTACTAGGAATACCGGAGGACGCGCTGAAGACAGCACTAAAGATAGTTGAGATATTGAAAGAGATAAGACGACTGAGAAGAGCTGAAGGTAACGAGGAGGAGATACAGAGAAGATACGAGGAGATCAGAAAGCTGGAGGAAGAGATCAGGAGAAGACTCGAAGGTTTGAGAACAGGGATTCTGATAGCGTCAGGAGCGCTAGTTAAGGCTAAGAGAAGTGCGAGAGTGAGGCTATTCAGAGAGTTCCTTGGGTTCGAGACTGGGGGAAGAGCTGAAGGTCTGCGTAACGTCGTTGATACATATACGGAGATCGATAGAACCATAGAGAACACTGTTCTCAGACTGGTGAAGAGGATTGGTGATGGAGGAATAATATATGTACCTACTCACCTAGGCAAGGAGTTTGCAGAGAAGCTTGAGAAACTGCTCACGGAGAACGGTGTGAAAGCGCTAGCGTACCTGAGACCGAAGAGAGGAGTTCTCGAGAAGTTCTCGAACGGTGAGCTCGATGTCCTGATAGGTCTGGCAACGTCCAGGTCAGCTCTCGTGAGAGGGATAGACCTGCCTCACAGAGTAAAGTACGTGATTTTTGCTGGAGTTCCAAGAATAAGGTTCAGACTTAACATATCAGAGTTCAGACCTGGGAGATACATTGCGCTCTTCATGATTGTCAGAAACGTGCTCGACAAGGACGAGAGGCTACAAGTAGATAAGCTGGTAGCCAAGCTCAGAAACATAGTTGGAATATCTGAGCAACAGCTGAACAAGATTATAGAGGCCATAAACCAGGGAAGAGAGGACTCTCTGACGGGATTTGACAAGTATGTTGCATGGATCATAAAGTCATCTATAGAGCTCGCGTCTAAGATACTTAGCAAGCTGACGGGAGACGTTATAGAGAAGTTGGACGTGAGAATAGAGAGGGATGAGAAGGGGATCGTGGTCACGCTTCCTGACACTACGACGTATATACAGGGGAGTGGACGAACCTCAAGAATGTACGTTGGTGGAGTAACTAAGGGACTATCAATCGTCATTGTAGATGATGAGAAGGTCTTCAGAGGACTGGAGAGAGAGCTCAAGTACAGGATAGATGGATTCGAGTTCAAGCATCTATCTCAGATAGATCTGGAAAGTCTGGTAAGAGAGATAAACGAGGAGAGAAAGAGAGTTGCCGACATAATCTTCGGAAGAGTAAGACCGGGAGATACAGGTCTAGAGCTACTGAGGACTGCGTTAATAGTAGTTGAGTCTCCAACAAAAGCTAGAACAATCGCAAGCTTCTTCGGAAGACCGAGCACGAGAGTCATAGGAGGACTACAGGTGTATGAGACTTCGATAGGTAATCTGCTACTTCTAGTGACTGCTACTAAGGGCCACATGTGGGAGCTCGTGCCGGAGGCTCCTGACATAGATGTGAGATATGTTGAAGAAAACTACTCTAAGATTGTTGGAGAGCAACCGAGAGATTACTTCGGTGTCCTGAAGATAGGGAACTACTTTGTCCCCATATATAACATAATCAGAAAATGCCCAAGATGCGGAGAGACGTACAGTCATGATGTTGACAAGTGTCCAAGATGCGGTACGGATCTCGTGAGCTCTGGACCTGTAATAACGGCACTGAGAGACATAGCAACAGAGGTAGACCTGGTCTTCATAGGTACTGACCCTGATGCTGAAGGTGAGAAGATAGCGTGGGACATCTATGTCATACTTAGACCATACCTTAGAGACATATACCGCATAGAGTTTCATGAGGTGACGAGAAAGGCCATACTTGACGCTATAAATAACCCGATACCCTATGTTAGGGTTCCAATGGTCATGGCTCAGCTGATCAGGAGAATAGAGGACAGATGGATAGGATTTGGACTTAGCCAGAAGCTCTGGAAAGTATCTCCGATCCTCTTTGGAAGATTCTACAAGACTCTATCGGCAGGGAGAGTGCAGACGCCGGTTCTTGGATGGGTCATAAGAAGGTATGACCTTTCAAGAAAGGACCAGGTATATTCTCTAGCAATAAGACTTAACAATGGACTAGAACTAGCGCTTGAGATTCCTGTAGATAGGAAGAGTCTACTGAAAGACATAAAGGCAAGATCTGCCAGAGTAAAGATACTTCCCATAGCTGAGGACCTTGAGGAGACGATCAATCCTCCACCACCATATACTACAGACACTCTACTCAGAGATGCAGCTACTAGACTGAGGATGAGTGTTGAAGAGGCAATGCAGATAGCTCAGGAGCTCTTCGAGTCGGGTCTCATAACCTATCATAGAACGGATAGCACTCGAGTATCTCCTGCAGGTATAGCTATTGCGCGGGAATACATAGTTAAGAACTTTGGTGAACAAGAGTTTGTACCAAGACAGTGGATACTTGGAGGACATATAGGAGCACATGAGTGTATTAGACCTACAAGACCGATAGATGCCGATGAGCTTAGAGCGTTAGTCATTAGTGGCGTACTACAGCTCTCAATTAGGCTTACACAACGTCACCTAGCAATGTACGACATGATATTCAGAAGGTTCATAGCGAGCCAGATGAGACCAGCAAGGATAAGAAAGGCCAGATACGAGATAACTATAGAGGGTGGATCAGAGTCACATAGCATAATTGTGGAGAAGGTAACAAATATTGTTGAGGAAGGCTTCTTAAAGGTTCTTAGACTAGTAGATCTCGAGAGTAGGCTACCAAGCGGCGAGTTCTCTATAGAAGAGATAACGAGACCTCCACGCAGAATACCAAGAACAAAACCAATGACAGAGGGAGAAGTTGTTGCAGAGATGAAGCAGAAAGGTATCGGAAGACCATCAACATATGCAAGGATAGTCGAGGTAATCCTGAGGAGAAGATATGCAATATGTGTAGGAAGACCAAAGTATCTTGTACCGACAAAGAAGGGTCTAAAGGTGTACCTCTACTTGACTGGAGACGAGATCACTAAACAGCTACTCCTGAAGACAAGAAGCAAGGAGGAGAAGGAGAGGATAATGGAGATACTGACTAAGCTGAAAGATATTGGAGCGTTCAGAGAGCTAGTGTCTGAAGAGAGAACCAGACTTGTACAGCAACTTATGGACGATGTCGAGCACGGGGAGAGAGACTATCTAGAGGTCCTGAACGAGCTCTACGAGGAGGCAGAAAGATATAATCTTTTTGAGAAATTTGAAATAAAGGAGGAAATTAGAGAGACCTTAGAGGAGTAAGTACCTTACCTCCTTACCTCACTCTTACCCATATGCTTCTCGTGACCTCTAACCCCACTGGTACCATGTACCATGCTTTCCCTGTTCTGCACAGCTGTCTCGGCCGGTCTATGATGATGCTCTCCAGCTTTAACGTACTGTAGCACGATGCTTTTTAGGGAATCTATCTTCTTCTCTAGGTATTCGAGCTTTGTTCTTACCTTGTCTATCAGTGTCTTACTATGTATGAACATTGGTAGTACTAGGTACATTGCTCTCACCCTTCTTTCAATCTTTCTTAATCTTGCCAACACCATCCTCGTGTAGTTATAGAACTCTTCAACACCTTGCTTGCTACAGTTGAATACCTTGCTCACAACCATCTTACCACCTATCTTAACCTCTATCACTCCTGGGCTACACTTCCCGTTAACTAGTGACGGAGCTGTTATGTTTATAACTGTGTTGTTCAGAACCTTCACATACTTGTTGATTATTCTCATAATATGCCTATATGTACTATATTCATACATTATGCTGAACATCTTGCTTATTCTCAGCTTCTTCTCGTAACAGCTGAATACACAGTCGAGAGCTTTCCTCATATTGCTCACGTTCATGCATGCTCTGCTACAGTACGTGCTCGTCTGTTTCAATTCTTTTATCAGAGTCTCATTATGCATGCCTAGCTCTCTCATGTACCTGGCATATATATGCGCGAGAGCGATAGACATTGCTCTAACTAGCTCTCTCCTGAACGTTCTATTCTCAGCTTCCTTCCTAACTATCGAGGCGTATACATGCTCTGCAATATCTAGAGAGCGAGCGGCACGGTCAACAGCAGCGGCGCACTTGTTCTCTTTTATCAGATTCTCAGCCTCTGTTATGAGAGTCTTACTCTTATTTATTCCATCTAGTATATATTTAGACTTTATGTTCAGCTTCTCCACTACACCGTTCTCATACTTTATTATCTTCTCTGTAGTATTTATCAGATACTCTGCAGACCTGCATACAGGTCTAACATGTACTGCATATATTACAGTTACTGCCATAACTACCGCAGCAACCAGCACTACAGCGATCAGCAGTCTGGTATGCGACGCCATGTGCGGGATATCCCCCGGTTCAGCTTTAAGGAAAGCGACGTGAAAAACGTGTAGAAAGAGATTTCTTAACGCTGAAAATGATGGTGAACTTTATGAAACAGCTTTTCCACATGTTACCGAGAGATGAAGAGTAGATAGGCCACTGAGAAGTGATGAGAGGGCTATACGCGGATGTCAGACCCCGTCGTACTCGTCATACATTCAGATACTGGGCTGGCTCATCATGAGGTGCAACGTTGCGAGATAATACATGGTATAGCCTTAAAACAGTTTAACCATAGATCCAGCATGTGGCTACACGCCACTCCTCTTCAATCCCTTAGGCGTGGTCAGCCTACGTATGATCTCTCTAGCCTCTCTACCAGAGCCGGCCCTACATATTATCTGGGCCTCCTCGATCTTCATAACGTAGCCGCAGTATGGGCACTGGTGCGATCTCATGCCACACTTCATCGCTGATATCGATCCGCACTTTGGACATCTTATCACGAGGTACTCTGTCACATATATGTTTTTAAGTAAGGTATTGATAACTCTTAGTGCATGAGCTTCGAGATTATTGAGGAGAAGGTTACTGTAGAGGATAGAGAGTTAACATTTTACCATGTTAGATGTCGAAAATGTGGAAACATAGTAGCAACATATGCGGACAAGAGAATAGCAGAGTACAGTGCTAGATACTGGTTAAAATGCTGTGACTAGATACTGCTAGATCAGGATGATGAGCCCAGGCGAATCGGATCAGTGAAGAGTTCAGCCTAGGCTGATCGAAAAAGGAGAGAGTTCCTCAAAGCTATCACTCTCAATGTAGGTAGAGTCAGTGCTGACCGCGGTCTTCACGGTTCTGAACGTCGTAGGATCATCATCGGTATTGTTTTTATTTTCACTCGTCTTTTTCTGTTTTTGGTCGTCATGTATTGTGTTCTCGTTATCGACATGTTATACGAGTTCGTCTATGGTAGACTGAGCAGTCCATACAGTCGAAGCATAGTTCCCAATATTGTTAAGATAGTTGATATGGCTCGCAAACATGGTGTTCCCGTGATTCATGTTGTTGATAGTCATCTTCCTGTTGATATTGAGGTGAGGAGGATATGGGGACCTCACGCTATGAAGGGCAGTACTGATTCTAGGATTATTCCGGAGCTTGAACCTCGTTCTGAGAGAGAGTTTGTTCTGGAAAAGAGATGGTACAGTGGGTTTAGAGGTACGGGTCTTGCTCAGCTTCTGAGAGATCTCGATGTCAAGTGCATCATTGTTACTGGAATTGCAACGAACATATGTGTACTTCATACTGTCTCTGATGCTGTATATGAGAGGTTTGATGTTATTATTGTATCTGACGCAACTGCTGCTATTCCTGTTATCTTTGAGGATCCTGTGAAGGAACATGAGATGTTTTTGAGATATATGAGTAAGGTGTATGCTGCAAAGATCGTGAGAACTGAAGATGTTCTAAGCATTCTAACCTGTAGATAGTGTTTTCAGGTACTCCTCTATGAGTCTCTTGACGGTCTCTATGCTCATTCCTAGGTGCTGGCTTGTCTTCTCGTAGTCCTTGTTGTAGATCTCCCAGACTTTGTATGCAATGTCCTGTATATATGTGAGTAGTTCTTCACTGAACTCATCGTCTCTAGGTTCTGCTCTGAACTTGTTTACTATGTATGCTACGTGTAGTGCTGATACTGGTTTCTCTCTGAAACTTTCGTCCTCTTTTACCAGTACGGGCACTGGCTCTGGTATGGTTTCTCCTTTCTCCGTCAGCGTTCTTACTATGATGTATCTTTTTACTCCATCTATTATGTAGTGGTCTCTATCGACTAGTATGGGTATGAGTATTCCTAGGCTTTTGACGCTCTGTATCAGGTCTCTGTCTATGTTCTCTATGGTGTAGTATTTTCTTGGTCTTGTTGGTATCCTAGGAAGCTTACATTTTTCTAAGAACTCCCTTGTACTCATCTGCTCATACTTTAGCTGAGGCATGTCATCTAATCCTTTAATACTGACGCGCCTAAATTTATGTCGACTGCACGTGTTGCCAGAGGAGAAGATGTTTCAGGATATAGATAAAATTAAGAGGCTAGTTGAAGAGATCTCTAACAGAGAGAAGGCGTTCATTGACGTCAGGATAGAGACGTACTGGACCGTAGAGATCAGTAAGACATTACAGGATCTAAGAGTCGTGGAAGGTAAGGACCAGGGAGCTGCAGTGAGAGCATTCGTTAACGGGGCCTGGGGATTCTCCTCAACACAGGATATCAACGTCGACAGCTTGAGAAGATGTATCGAGAATGCTGTCAAGATAGCTAGGTCTAGAGGAGGTGACCTGAAGATAATCGAGCTTGACCCTCTAGAGGATCATGTGAAGTTTCCTGTCAAGGTCCCTCCTGAGAGTGTTGACATAGAGTTGAAGGTTAGGGATGTGGAGCATCTCTCATCGCTTATAGCGAGTAAGGACTATGTCAAGTCCTACGTGATAAGATATATCGATCTCAAGCTCACCAAAGCGTACGTCAGCAGTGATGGTAGAGAGCTTATACAGGAGATGTACTACTCTTATCTGAGATCTCTAGCTACAGGACGTGAGAGAGGTATAGAGTCGATGGCTCACGACGTTAAGGGAAGCAGAGATGGATACACAATATGGAGCAGGTGGAGCCACGAGAAGATAGCGGAGACCGTCCTAAGAAGACTAGAGGGGCAACTCAGAGGAAAGTCTCCAGAGCCAGGAAGATTCACAGTGGTGATGGCTCCAGACGTGGTTGGGGTCTTTGTTCACGAGGTGTTTGGTCACCTGGCAGAGGCTGACATAACGATGAGCGGTAGTGTTGTTAAGGATAAGAAAAATGTGAAGATAGGTTCAGATCTCGTAACTATAGTAGATGATTGCGAGCTAGAGAATGGATTTGGCACAATAAGGTACGATGATGAGGGAGTAAGAGCTAGGAGAGCAACACTCGTCGAGAACGGTGTCTTCAGAGAGCTCATGGTTGATAGAACATATGCAGCACTGTTAGAGCAGGATCCAACTGGAAATGCTAGGGCAGAGAGTTTTAGAGTACAGCCTCTCATAAGGATGAGAAATACGATAATGCTACCTAAGGATGCTAAAGTTGAGGAGATGATAAGAGACATAGATAAAGGATACTATCTGGTGAGCGTTAGAGGCGGGGAAGCAAATCTGGACGGGACCTTCCAGGTAGGAATATCGGAGGCGTATGAGATAGTGAATGGAGAGATAGGAAGTCCAGTAAGAAACATGTCGATAAGTGGAAACGTTCTAGATATACTGTCAAACGTTGAGCTTGTTGGTAAGGACTTCGATATTGAGTATGGAATGTGTGGTAAGGGACAGCTTGTCTACGTGTCTACGGGGGGACCCCATGTAAAGGTTAGGGGTGTTCAGGTAGGAGGATTCCTATCCTAGGAATCTTATGCTATCTGTCTGAGAGTTATGTCTTTAATTCTCTCGTCTGGAACCTCTATCTCGCATCTTGTTCCAAGAGCCTGACCAGGGAGTGGTCTTCTGAAAATGACTAGGAGATGACCTCTCTCGCTCCATACCTTTCTAACTCTTCCAACTATCTCTTTTCCAGTCTTTGTTCTCCACACTACTCTACAGCCTAGCAGTCTGTGAAGTAGTGCATTATCTTCAACTCCTGGAACAACTACGATAACGTTGTCCGGGTATGCGTCTGCTCCTCTCCTGAATGAGTATATTAGTCCTACAATCTTTGCCATCAGAATGCATGAGAAGGCTCGGTTTATAAGTTTTCACGATGACAAGGCGGTCTATTAACATCTTCAACCCTTCTCCCAAGAAGAAAACAGTACCTAGTAGAGAAACCATAGTACACACACTCGCCACAGTTTGATGGCATTCCAC
The DNA here is from genome assembly GCA_013153275.1 of Thermoproteota archaeon. Lineage (GTDB taxonomy): Archaea > Thermoproteota > Thermoprotei > Thermoproteales > Thermocladiaceae > JAADER01. Next base: position 18,592 of record JAADER010000006.1, on the reverse strand, counting down.
GGCTTATAGATGTCACATGTACTGAGGGCTTTCGAGTCTCGCGTGCTGGTCTGGGTTTAGCTATCTGTACCTGCTGTTGAGAAGCAACCTCTCGACCTCTCTCCACTGGCTGGACACGCTGGACCTCCTCCATCTCGTATGGTCTTGTCTCAGCCTCTCTCTGCGGCGGAGGCGCCTCCTTTCGAACTTGAGGAGTCTCTCTCAGATCTATTCCGAGGCTAGTCTTGACCTCATCTATGAGGATCTTCTCCAGCGTTGCTAGATCTATAAGCTCTCCTTCACAGATCTTCTTACCGTTTATCACTATTGCTGGTAGGGTCGCTATATTGTCTAGTCTAAGATGCTCGACGAGACTTCTGAGATACTCAGGTGGCTCCTCCTCTCCTCTAACGTACTTATATATTAGGTCTAGAGCCTCCTCCTTGACCTTTATCATCGTGAGATTTATCTTCTCAGGATCTCCACCTCTCGCTTTCACTTGCTCTCTTATACGTAGTATCAGATCTCTGAGCTTGTACTCAAAATCCTCGTACTTTCCTAGAATAGTGTAAAACTTTACCTGTACGCTCATTAATATCTCGCTCGCATGTGAATATATAACTTTACCTCTTACTTACCTCTCAACGATGCTTGCTACTGAGAGATGTAGCATGCGCAAGCAACTGACGATGCTTGCCTACTACTCTCCTGAACACTCTGTTCAGATAGAGCTTACGCTCTATGATCTCGCTGTCAGGTAGAACCTCGTAAAATATCTGAGAACCATACACCTGTATCAGTGTTCTTCTAGAGATCTCATATTTCGAGACTATAGCACTTATAAGCTCGTCGACACCTATACTTTTGTCACTATCCTTCAGAAGATTCTCGGCGATCTCTATAATCTCGTGAGGCATAATTATCCTCTTACAGTTATCAACATCAAAGGCAAGAACATGGTAACCAGGTATGAGAATCTCGTGAAGATCATCAGTCATGACGGAGCCCTCAGGAAACACGAACATGACCTCTATAACGCAGCTTCCTAGCTCATTCTTATGCAATGGCGTTCTTCTTGGATCCTTCGTTGCCGCTCCTGGAGCAACTAGTTTCAGAAGATCTAGAGTTGCATAGTCGTCTGAAGGTAATGCTCCAACCGATCCTCTAACAACTCTCTTATATACTCCATCCATGCTTGAGCTGATTATCTTCTCTATAGTCACGAAGACTCCATAATTTGTGTTCTCTAGCTTTTCTCTAAGCTCTTGAGGGAGTATATATGTAATGTCCTCCTCTTCTTTTCCTGATAATGCGTTATTGATGAGCTGTCTACAGAGTCGTAGTATGTGTCTCGCCTCGTTTAAAGTGAATGGTCTAAATATCATGTGCTCCCTACGTATAGTCTACCTCACATGCTATTTAAGTCGGGTCACAGCACCATCACGAGGATAGTACTAGACTAAATATTCAGGATCCTCAACATACATACACGATCACGTACGGAAAAAACTACTCTATCCATAAGATCGCACATCTTGAAAGCACGTACGAACCTCTCCTTAATTCTAACATGATGAGAACCTCTCCAATATATTTTACCACATCTCTCACAGATGAGCACTCTATCGAACCTCTCAGAGACCCGTCTCGGAACTCTTTCAATAACCTCTCTAACATCGACCTCTCTCAACAGACCTCCACAGACGGTACAGTACTTCGACACTGGGACATAGGTGAGCGATGGTCGAATTATATCGAGCATATGCGATAACTGATGCTGAATATCTGATGAGCGCAGTAGGATAGTTCTTCTATGACCTGATAGTCTTCTTAAGAACAGCTCCTCATCTCTCGTAACGACGATATCTCCCATCTCTGCTAGGTACTCATCTCTGTAACATGGTGAGAACTCTACACGTATCCCAGCCATACGTAGCCACTGTGATAGTTTTCCAAGCATTGAGTCAACTACTATGGTATCATCGTCCGATAGTGCTAGATCATGTGGGTATGTGATGCTTATGCTATGTCTGTGCAATCTCTCTAACGCGATCCCATGGAAGCGTGTCATCACTCTCTCCTTCTTCAGTTATCGTGGAGTCTCCTGGGACATGTACTATAATGTCCTCTGGTCTCAGCTTTGGAGATACATTATATCTCTCTCTGACGTAGTTTGTCATCTTCTCTCTTATGATGCTTGTTACCTTGTTTTTATCTAGTCTTCCTGGGCGTAGAATGACATAGAATTCTGCAAGTCTACGTATAGCTTCAGGAGGTGCTGAGAGTACTCTGATGATCTTCCTGTCCTCAAAGTCGTCTACTCTCACTCCTATCGCTATCTCTAGCGGCACGTTTCTGATCCACTTTCTCTCTCCGTATATCATGAAGCTTCCACGAGCAAGATACTCTCCAGCTGGTGCTTCCTTGCTTACCTGCTCTCCATAGACATAGAAGACGTCTATGGAGGATGCTCCTATAGTCCAGGCTTTTGAGTGAGCGGCAGCGTATTTAGCCGCCTGGTATATATCGTTCTCGGTTACGTCAGCATGCATATGAGATCTTAGTACTACTACTGCACCTCCGGGAATATCTGCGTGAAAGAACAGGTCTCTCTTTCTAAGGTACCTCCTCACTATGGACTCGTTCTGCGAGGCGTCTCTCCCAGCTATCACAAGCTTGTTGTCTGTCGTTACGAACCATCTGAACTTCTCGAACCACTCAAACGCCCCATACGTTATCTCTGTTACTTTCTCTCGAAACTCTCTCGAAAGCCTCTCAATGCTCTCAGATAGCTCCGTCTTCCTCCTATACAGCTCCTCTAAGGCCTTCCTCGCACTGTCTGCCTTTCTTCTAAGCTCTTTTGCTCTGCTGAACATGTCCTCTATGACTTCTCTGAGGCCTCGTGTTAGAGGTATCTTCACAGGTTCTCCATGTACTTCCAGGATGATAGCCTTCTCCTGAGGTATGAAGTTTATAACTCTCAGCCCATCGATCTCGATGCTTCTAGCCTCTTCAATGAAGTTTTCTCTCCTCCTTTGCCATATATTCCTCAGCTTCTGAGCAAGCTCTTCAATAATGTACTTGTTCTCAAGTATCAGCTTGGCCTTTCTCTGTAGCTCCTCAGCTTTCTCAAGGTACTGAGATACTAGCCTCTCCGCATCTAGGATGCTCTTCTCAAGCTTCTTCAGCTCGGCCTCTAGTCTCGATACTTGCGAACGCTCCTGCTCCTGGAGCTCTATTCTTCTAAAGTACTCGTCAACTGCCTCGTTAAAGCTTGAGAAGCCTATGCTCTCATAATCTCTATCATATATTACGAATCTTATAGGAGAGACGTTCACGAAAGCTCTAGTACCCTTATCAACATATATCACCGGCTCAAGATTTCCTTCAAGAACCCTTCTGAAAATATTGCGAAGCTCCTCAAGCACCTTCACGTAGTCGTCTCTCGTCAAGTTCTCGCCCAGACCAAGTCTCACACATGCCTCTCTAACTATGTCAGAAGGTACACCTACAGCTCTCGCTATCGCTCTGACCTTGTCTGAGAGACCTGAACGCTCTATCTCCGAGATATATGCCTCTATGCTGCAGTTCATTAGATCTAGAAAGTTTCTAGGTGGGGGGACATAGCTAACGCCTATCTGTATCTTTCTGTCCTTTCCTTCATACTTATGTAGGCACCATCGTACTTTGTTGTTTTCGTCTCTCAACACTATGTTCATGGGCTCTATAAGCTCGAATATGAGCTCCATGCTGTTGCTCAGCTTGAGATGTATTATTCTGTCTATTCTAGGCGTATATATGTCATCTATTCTACATCTTTCAACAAAATTCTTCAGTATAGGCTCTCTCTTCCTGCCCTCCGTCTCGACCACGTATTTTGTTAGCCCCGCGCGGTGTCTAGTAAATATGAGATAGTACTTCTCTACCTCTCCTCGTACTCGGAGTATAAGACCGTTCTCCTCTCTGTACACCTTGTCTACGAACCTTCCAACAATAATGTTCCTCAGCTCTCTAACTATGGCTATAATGTCCAGAACGTTGAGGCTCCTCTTAGGTCTTATAGAGGGCACAGCCCTCAGTATCTTATGGTTCGAGCATTAAAAAGGTTTGCAAGTTATAATGTGTCGACAAGGGGGGACCTGACGGACCAGCTCATTCAGGGGTCGCTCGCCCCCGTCACCGGTCAGAATACGTAAATATTAGGTAAAATATTTACTTTACGCTGTGGCGTTAACATATGACGAGGCACTTGAGCTTGTGAGAAGGTACGTGAAGAACGATAGGCTCGTCAAACATATGATAGCTGTCGCAGCGATAATGGAGAAGCTTGCTGAGAAGCTTGGCGAGGATAGAGAGCTCTGGAAGCTTGTAGGTCTCCTCCATGATATAGACTACGAGCTCACTCAGAACCAACCTGAGAGGCATGGTCTAGCTGCAGCTGAGCTTCTGAAAGATAGGCTTCCTGAGAATGCTCTCAACGCTATACGAGCACATAACGAGCTTACGGGAGTTCGAGATGACTCGAGGCTTGGGATAGCGTTGAGAGCTGCCGATGCAGCATCGGGCCTCATAGTTGCTGCTGCCCTTGTGATGCCTAACAAGAAGCTTAGTGAAGTTCGTGTAGATACTCTCTTGAGGAAGTTTAAGCAGAAGGACTTTGCTAGAGGGGTCAGAAGGGACAGGATTCTGGAGTGTGAGAAACTTGGGATGTCTCTTGAGGACTTTCTATCTCTTGCGTTAGAAGCGCTTAAAGAGATATCTGATGTGCTGGGACTATAGAGTCATGCTATCGGTAGCATAAAATACACCTAGCCTTGATTATTAAAAACAGCTTTGTAACAGATATTACCAAGAGAATATGCCAAGAGACAAGCACGTGGCTGGTAAAATACCACCACATGGAGGCAAGCTGGTAGAGCGAGTAGTCAGGTTCAGAGAGAGAGCAGAGAGGATGATACAGGGACTCCCAGCATATGAGCTACAGCCGACGAAGGATCCGAAGACTGGACTACCAATAAGACATGTCGGTCACGAGGTAGTGAGCATATGTTACGGCTTCTTCAGCCCACTAGAAGGATTCATGACAAGAGAGGAGGTCGAGAGCGTCCTTAAGGAGAGGAGACTCCCAGACGGCTGGCTCTGGCCACTACCAATAGTCTTCGACATACCTGAGGAGGACCTCAAGAAGCTTGGAATAAAGGAGGGAGACCAGCTCCTACTGATGCTACATGGTAAGCCATTTGCAGTACTCGACGTCGATGAGATATTCAAGTACGATCCAAAGGAGCTTGCAACAAAGACATTCGGAACAAAGGAGGGAGCACCAGGAATAGTACAGATGGACTTCGATGCGAAACACCCAGGATGGCTACAGTACGCATCAACAACAGGAACATACATAGGAGGAAAGGTCACACTCATAAACGAGCCAGTCTTCGAGGAACCATACAGCAGACTCTGGACACCACCAAAGAAGTCAAGAGAGGAGATGATAAAGAGAGGATGGAGACTAGTAATAGCACACCAGACGAGAAACGTCCCACACGTAGGACATGAGCACCTAATGAAGTTCGCAATGCTTAATGGAGACATAGAGCCATGTGATGCAGTCCTCGTAAACGCCATAATAGGAGTGAAGAGACTAGGAGACTACGTAGACGAGGCCATACTCGAGGGACATGAGATGGTTAACAAGGCAGGATACATAGCGCCAGAGCACCACATGGTCACATTCACTCTATGGGACATGAAGTATGGTCACCCAGTAGAGGCTGTCCTACACGCAATAATTAGACAGAACATGGGCTGTACACACCACATGTTCGGAAGAGACCATGCAGCAGTGGGAGACTACTATCACCCATATGCTGCTCACACACTATGGAGGCAGGGCATACCGGGACTAGGATTCCCAGAGCCACCACATGAGACGTACAAGGGCGTACTCATAAAGCCGGTACTAATGAGAGAGATCCTCTACTGTAGGAAGTGTGGAGAGCTAGTATACACAGGATGCTGGTGCAACCACAAGAGCGAGTGGTCAAAGTTCAGCGGCAGCTTCATTAGAAGCCTAATAATTGAGGGCGTTGAGCCACCTCCACTGATAATGAGGCCAGAAGTGTTCCAGGTAATAATGAAGTGGTGGGAGAAGCTAGGAACGCCATTCGTGAATAAGACGTACCTGAGCACTAGAAGAATACCCCCATTCGACTTAAAACCAATGGAGTACTCACCCAAGAAGTAGGATAGGTGGGAACCATGTCCGCCCCCCAGACATACAAGATCGAGCTCCCCCTAGATAGGAAGAGAATGGAGAGAATAGAGAAGGAAGCACCAGAGCTAAAGCAGTACATCAAGGAGGCATTTGGAGGACTACTGAAGCTACTAGAGGTCGAGGTCACAGCTGAGCAGTGGAAGAAGATACAGGAGGTGTTCCCAGTTGCAAGAACAACACCGCACGGAACAATAGAGCAGCTACCAAAGGCATTTAAGGACGCACTATTCGATGCGGTAGTGAGACTGAAGAGACTAGATCCATCAGTGATAGACGAGGTATGGAAGAACATTGAGGAGATAAAGAAGAAGGCATACGAGGAGCCTCTATTCAAGTAAGATCATAAAAACAATAACCTTTAACCTTCTCTACTCTTCTCTCACTCCTACTCTATACTCGTTCTCCTGAACATGTAAGCTGCGAGGACTATCACCACACATGCAACCACTATGAGGACTATTGAGTCTATTCCGAGCCCTATCACACACCTATGTATGAGAAGTCCTCTCAGTGCGTCGGTCGCGTAGGTTATTGGGTTCAGGAGAGCCGGTATCTTGAACCATGTAGGCATGCGATTGAGCGGGTAGAATATGTTGCTTATGAAGTTGAGTGGTAGTATTATGAAGCTCACTAGAGCTTGAAATGCCTCTATGCTGTTTATCGATAGTGCAAGCATTGTGCCTAGTCCAGCACCTATCATGCCTAGAAGTAGGCAGTATATCAATGCTACAGGTATTCCATAGACATATAGAGAATGTGCAAGAGCTATCCCTATAACCATTATGAGCAGTGCCTGGATGAGAGAGGTCGTGACGTCTCCGAGAACTCTTCCAAGTATTATGAACGTTCTTGGTGCCGGCGCTACAAGAACCTCTTTCAAGAACCCGAACTGCCTATCCCATATCACTGATATTCCTGACATGAATGATGATACAAACATTGTCATGCATACTATTCCTGGAACTAGGAACGATATATACGATGTACCTAGTATGCTTCTGAATCCTACTCCTCTAAACGCGGTTGAGAAACCTATTCCAAAGAGTAGAAGCCACATTAATGGCATCATTATTGTGCTTAGGGCTCTAGCTCTCGCTCTGAAGAATCTCTTCAGCTGTCTAATAGCCATTGCTCCTATTACTGATATCCACCTCATGTTAGGTACCTCTTCCTCATTATCATTCTAATATGTTCATTAAAGTTTGACTCTTCCTCTCTCAGCTCTCTTCCTGTCAGGTAGACGAATACGTCGTTGAGTGTGGGCCTCTTGTAGCTTACTTCCTCTATCTGTACGTTTGATTTGTGGAAGACCTCTATGATCTCTGGTAGTGCTTTGGGAGCGTTGTCTACTACTATCTCTAGTTTTCCACCTTCTATGAGTTTTACTTCTCTAACATGCTCTAGAGTCTTTAGTAGTGGTACTGGTGGTGTTCCTACGAATTTTACGTATATTATCTCTCTTCCTATTATGGATTTGAGCTCGTCTGGACTTCCCTCTGCGACTATCTTTCCTCTATCTATTATGGCTATTCTATCACATAATTGTTCTGCTTCCTCCATGTAATGTGTTGTGAGTAGTATCGTTATGTTATGCTCTTTTCTAAGCATTCTAACGTAGTTCCATATCTTCACTCTGCTGTTAGGATCGAGACCAAGCGTGGGCTCATCCAGGAACAGGATCTCAGGCTTGTGGAGTAGTGCTCTTGCTATCTCTACTCTCCTCTTCATTCCTCCTGAGAGGTACTTTACTAGCTTGTCTCTCCACTCTTTCAATTCTATCAGCTCGAGCACTTCGTCTATCCTTCTCCTGAGCTCGTTGCCAGGTATCCCATATATCTTGCCATGAAGCCAGAGGTTCTCATATACTGTCAGGTTGAGGTCCAGCGTTATATCTTGAAATACGACTCCTATCCTCTTTCTCACCTCGTCAGGATATTTCACCACGTCGAATCCTGCGACCTCTGCATATCCTGATGTTGGTCTAATGATCGTTGTCAATATATGTATAGTAGTGGTTTTTCCAGCACCGTTAGGTCCTAGAAGTCCAAATATCTCTCCTCTCCTCACCGTAAATGATACTCCTCTCAGTGCCTCTATGTCTCCATATCTCTTGTATAGGTCCTTGACTACTATGCTGTAGCTGCTCATGGTCTCACACGTACTTGCCGACTATACGTTCAATTTCTCTTGATGTCTCTCTAAGTATGTCCCTTATCTTCGCTAGGTCGTCCTCTGACAGCTTATCTATGTTCTCGAATAACCTCTTAAGAACGTTAACGAGCTCTCTCCCGCCTATGTTGAAGAACTTTCTGAGCTTTCTAGCTATCGAGCAGGCCTCCTCTATCTCCTTCTCTCTGCTCTCTATGTACTGTCTTCCCTTATCTGTGAGCTTGTATACTTTTATCTTCTTGCTTCCCCTATATACCTCTACAACGTCTACTATCCCCTCTTTAACGAGCTTTTTTAAGTGTGGATATACGACTCCGCTGCTTACCCTGTATCCTAGCATCCTCTCCAGCTCCTTTATTATTGCATATCCGTGTACTTCTTTAGTGCTTAGAACCTTAAGTATGAGAAGCCTGAGAAGCCTCTTCATTATGTGTCTTCTTGCCTCTGCAAGCTTCTCTGCAGATATGTCTGTAGACACATTCGATATCACGGCTTGAAAGTTTAAAAACCTACTGGTAAGATATGTACAGCGTCCTAATATATTCTTGACACTATAGACCTCGAACAAGCGAGATTATTTTTATCCTAGTCCTGCAATATTACTCTCGAGAACATGGTGAAGATATATGAGGAGGACGAAAAAGAAATTGAAGAAGAGGTAGAGGAGGAGACAGAGGAATCGAAAACAGAAGAGACAGAGACCATCACAGAGGAGGCAGAGAGCACTGAAGCTGAGGAGACTATTGAGCGTGAGGTGCCGGAAGAGGCCTGCTACGTGATGTTTCCTAAGGGAAAAGATGTGAAGTACCTGTTCACAGCGCTCGCAAACCTGCTACACGAGGCAAATCTCCTCTTCAGTCCAGATGGCATAAAGATGAAGTCTATAGATCCCTCAAAGGTCTCGCTACTCATATTAGATATACCAAGCATAAATCTAGAAGAGGTTCACGTACCCTCAGAGACAAAGGTAGGAGTTGTGTTCGACATTCTTAAGAAGATAGTCAAGAGAATAAAGGCTAGAGACAAGATAGAGTTCATGATAAGACCTGGAGCTGGAAGGTTCTACCTTACGATATATAGTAAGAAGGGTAAGGAGGCTGGAATATATAGGAGGTTCGGCTTACCTATAATAACAGTAGCCGAGGAGGAGATACCTGAGCCAAACATAGTATATCCCGCCAGAGTAAGAATGGACATAGATACGTTCACCGACATAGTTGCAGCGGCGGACGAGATAAGCGATGCAGTGACCTTCATAATTAAGCCAGACAGCTTCATAATAAGATCGGTTGGAGAAGGCGGAAAGGCCCTAGAGGCTGAGTACACTAGGACAGACGAGGCGATATATGAGATAGAGGCTGAGGAGACATGCGAGGCAACGTTCTCTACAGAGTACATCCTAGACTGTACCAGGCAGATGAGACAGATCTGTGAGTACATAATTATTGAGCTCGCAACAAATAAACCTCTGAAGCTCACATATGAGTTCTCTGTTGGAAAGCTACAGTTCTATCTGGCACCAAGAGCAGTATAGTGAGACGCTGTCTCAGATGTTCCAGCGCTCATCACATGTCAGCCAAATGCCTTCTCAGCACATGTGAAATGTCCTCACTACCTCTCTTATGCCCTGGATTATTAAGGATACTGACCATCCAGCCACTATGAGGCTCATGAATCTTCCTATGAACTTCAGCATGTCCTCTCCTAGTCTTCTAAGTATTTTCTGGGAGAACTTTATGACTATGAACGTGACTCCTGACGCTATCAGGATGCTGAGAACGACCTGCCAGAGAGGGTATGTGCTCCTCATTACTAGGACGGCGGTTATCGCTCCAGGACCGACAAGCATGGGAGTTATTATTGGTACGAAAACGAACTCCTCCACGTTTATGCTAGCTGTTTTTGGGTATCCTTCCCTAAGAATGTCTATTGACACTATGAGAAGTATTATTCCTCCAGCAATCTCAAGATCCGGCGTCCTTATAGAGAACACCTGCAACAGAAACTGCCCAGCTACTGCAAACAGTATCAGTATTGAGGGGACTCCTAGACCAACCAGCTTATCTATCTTCCTTAATGTCCTCTCATCAGCCTGTGCAAGCACTGGCGCTAGAAGTGGTATGGCACCAGTTGGGTCTATTATAGCTAATAACTGTATAGCCATGAACAGAGTATTCATGAGAGCCTTCTCCAACATAGATGAGACTATAGGCATAACATATTTTAATCCGGACGCCTCACATAATCACAAGTGGAGGTTAACATAATTGATAAAGCTTTGAAAGCTTTGAGAATATACCCGCTCTGTGATCACTGTCTGGGAAGAATCTTCGCTAGACTTGGCTATGGAATGGAGAACGACGAGAGAGGGAGATCGATAAAGAATGTTCTCCTACTCTATCTTCACGGTAGAGCTAAGCAGGAGAACACTCTGCCCGACATAGAGAAGCTTGCCGAGAGCGGTCATGAGCCGTCGATAAGGTATCTAGAGGAGATACATGGGACAAAGGTGGATGTGAAAAGGTGTTACATATGTGGTGGAGATCTGTTCAACAAGGTCGATGTTATCGTGAAAATGATCCTGGACAAGATAAGAGAGGAGGATGTTGAGTTCAGGACGTACCATGTTGGCACGACTATTCCTAGAGACATACTTATGAGAGAGCTTGAGGTTGTCACCAACGTTGGATCGGAGTGGGCTGAGTCCATAAAGCGTGAGATCAACAGGGTAATTGGAAAGAAGTTGAGGGTCTATCTGAGAGATAAGGTCTTCGAGAGGTTCAGTCCAGACGTTGAGATAGTGGTAGATATAGTTAACAATGATGTTAGGATTGATATCAAGCCTCTATACGTATATACACGATACAGAAAGATACTGAGAGGGGTTTCTCAGGTCCAGCTCAGACTTAATGTGATAACATCTCTCCAGAAAGTTATTAATGATAATATATGTAGCAGGCTACGTGCAAGGGAGGCCATAGTACATGCCTCAGGTAGGGAGGATACTGACGTGAGGATGCTAGGGAGAGGGAGACCTCTAGTGATAGCGTTCATAGAGCCTCGGAGAAGACCTGAGGAATCGTCTCTGAGAGAGATTATAGATCTTCAAGATGAGCCTTTCGAGCTCTCTAGTGACGTGAAGATAGTTAACAGGAGAGTGATAGAGAGATTGAAGAGCGAGGCCTCACGTCACGTCAAGATATATAGGGCTCTAGTGCTCCTGGCACGTGAGATCTCGGATGAGGAAGCTAGATCTCTTGAGGAGTATTTCAGGAACAGGCAAGTTATTCAGTACACTCCGCGTAGAATAAGAAGAAAGCCTCCGAAGAAGCGTAGGGTGAGGATGGTATACGAGATGAGAGTCATCAAGATCCACGATAGGCTCCTCGAGCTGATAATAAAGTGTCAGGGAGGGCTCTACGTGAAGGAGCTAATAACGGGAGATGAGGGGAGAACTACGCCTAGCGTGAGCGATACCTTAGGACAAGATGCTGTTCCGCTGTTGCTTGATGTTCTAGATGTTTTAGATTCATACTAGTACTAGTTAGTCTAGTGCCTCGACAAGTACTATCATGAACTTCCTGTTGCCACATACCGATGAGCCCAGTATCTTCAGTATTCTTATCTTAGTTCCAGGTTTTATTGCGTTGAAGTCCTCTGAGAGCCTTCTCTGGCATCTCTCATCAATCACGTTGAACATTGTTACGACACCTTCTATAACGTTTGGAGTATACGGTATCGCTATCTTTAGTGGGAGCTCCTCAACAATTACAGGTGTTAAGGCCTCTCCTGTCAGTAGACATCTCTCAACTCTTGGTAGGTTCACTCTTCTGACCTCTACGACTCTATATCTTCTACCTACCTTGAGCTTGGCCATGCATGCTTGGAATAGTGGGCATCGTCTACACTCGTCAGGTATCGAGAATATCTTAAAGATGTGTCCTACACGGGCTTGTCCTTCGCCGATCAATGTTAGTAATCTTTTTCCCTTAATCTCAACCTGCACCCTTCTACTCTTTTTAAACAAGTGTTTAAGTATTTTTCAAGAGGAATCCACCGATGCACTCAGAAGTTAGAGAGGTAGAGGCCGAAGGTAAGGAGAGGAATGTGGAGGTTCTTCATAAGCTCGAAAATGAGGAGACAAACCCAGAATGGGGATATTATCCGCATAAGAGACCTATAGATCTTCACATAAAGTACGGGTTCGTAGTTCTCGACAAGCCTAGAGGACCGACAAGCCATGAGGCAGTAGCATGGCTTAAGAGACTCCTTGGACTACGAAAGGCAGGCCACGCTGGAACTCTGGATCCTGGCGTCTCAGGTGTGTTACCTGTCGCACTAGAAGAGTCTACTAAAGCTCTACAAGCAATATCACAGAGCGTGAAAGAGTATGTTGCTGTAATGAAGCTTCACGAGGACGTTCCCGAGGACAAGCTCATACAGGTTCTAAAGCTGTTTGAGGGCGAGATATATCAGAAGCCTCCTCTCAGATGTGCTGTAAAGAGACAGCTCAGGACAAAGAAGGTATATAGATTGGAGCTGCTCGAGAAGAACGGCAAATACTGTATAATAAGGATGGTTGTCGAGGCAGGAACATATGCTAGAAAGCTGATACATGATATAGGAGAGATACTGGGATGCGGAGCAAACATGAGAGAGCTCAGAAGAACGAGAGCAGGATTATGGACAGAAAATGAGGCTGTGACACTTAACCAGCTGAGAGAGGCATATTTCATATGGAGAGAGACAGGGTATGAGGATCTTTTAAGACAGTACATAAGACCTGTCGAGGACATGGTAAAGCACTTACCAAAGATATGGGTAAGAGACTCCGCGGTAGACGCATTATGTCATGGTGCAGCTCTAGCAGCTCCGGGAGTCGTCAAGCTTACGAGCGACGTGGAGAAGGGAAAGATGGTTGCGCTGATGACTCTTAAGGATGAGCTCATAGCGCTTGGGATAGCTACAATGTCTGCTAGGGATATACTTGCAGCAGGTAGGGGAATAGTTGCAAAGATAACTAGAGTAGTAATGAGGAGGGGTACATATCCTAAGCTGTGGAAGAGTGCTAAAGAGAAGGGTGAGGTAAGGTTCTAGGTTTACTGGCCCTCTAGTAGTTTCTTGAACTCTTCGTAGGCCTTCTTTACCTCTTCAACGCTAGCCTCGTCCTCTAGTGTTGATACGTCTCCTAGAGGCTGGGCTAGGAGCACTGCCTTTATTAGTCTTCTCATGATCTTTCCGCTTCTTGTCTTTGGTAGCTTAGTTACGAAGTATATCTCTGCTGGCTCTGCTACAGGTCCTATGCTCTTTCTGACCCATACTTTCAACTCCTTCACTAGGTCAGGAGATGGAGAGTATCCCTGTCTCAGCACTACGAAGGCTACCGGCACCTCACCCTTAACAGGGTCTGGCTTACCTACCACGGCTGCCTCTGCTACTGCAGGATGCTGCACCAGTGCTGACTCTATCTCTGCGGTGCCTATTCTGTGTCCCGCAACTTTCAGTACCTCGTCAGCTCTTCCTAGTACCCATATGTAACCGTCCTGGTCCTTTACTGCGAAGTCTCCGCTATAGTATAGTAGGATGGGGAACTTGCTCCAGTAGGTCTTTATGTATCTGTCAGGGTCCTTATATATTGTCAAGAGCATTCCAGGCCATGGAGTCTTTATTACCAGGTATCCCTTCGCTCCTGGCGGACATGGTTCTCCCTTCTCGTTCACTACATCTGCATCTACGCCCGGTATCGGCATGGCATTTGTTCCAGGTTTCAGCGGTATGAGCTTGAGGCCTGGTGTGTGTGATATCATTATTATTCCTGTCTCAGTCATCCACCATGTGGATGATGCTGCACAGTCCTCGTTACATAGGTTCTTGAAGTACCATCTCCATGCCTCTGGATTTATTGGCTCCCCAACAGTGTGAGCAATCCTTAGAGTTGATAAGTCATGCTTCTTTATCCAGTCCTCTCCATATCTCATGAACATTCTTATAGCTGTTGGCGAGGTATAGAACACTGTTACTCCATATCTCTCAATTATTGACCACCACCTGTCCGGCGCTGGATAGTCTGGCGCTCCCTCATACCATATGAACGTTAGACCTGTAAGTAGTGGACCATACAGGTTATATGAGTGACCTGTAATCCATCCTATGTCTGCAGTGTTGAAGAATATGTCGTCATCACGTACATCAAATATCCACTTCATTGTTGCATATAGTCCTACAGCATATCCCCCTATGTCATGTACTATTCCCTTAGGCTTGCCTGTTGTTCCCGAGGTGTAGAGTATGAATAGCATGTCCTCGCTCTTCATCCTCTCTGGCTCCACGTAGACGTTCTTTGGAACGTCCTCCATGAGCTCGTCGAAGAACAGGTCTCTGCCCTTGACCATGTTCAGATCCTCCAGGCCTACTCTACGTATGACAATGACCTTCTCTACTGATGGACAGTGCTTTACTGCCTCGTCTACTACGTCCTTAAGTCTCAGTATCTTTCCTCTTCTATACATACCGTCGGCGGTTACAACTATTCGAGATTCTGCATCCTTTATTCTCTCTGCTAGTGCCTGTGAGCTGAATCCACTGAAGACCACGCTGTGAGCTGCTCCAAGTCTAGCTACTGCGAGAAGGAATGCAGCCAGCTCAGGTAGCATTGGGCAGTAGAACGTTATTATCTCTCCTTTCCTCACTCCAAGCTTGTTCTTGAGCATGTATGCTATCCTGTTAGTCTCTCTCCAGAGGTCGTAATATGTGAGCTTTCTCACCTCTGTAGGCTCGCCCTTCTCGTTAACGGGCTCTCCCTCCCATATGAGGGCAACCTTGTTCTTTCTACCCTTCTGGAGCTGCCAGTCGAGGCAGAGGTAGCTCATGTTTGTCTCCGCTCCGACGAACCACTTGTAGAATGGTGGGTTGCTTGCGTCGAGAACCTTATCCCACTTCTTGAACCAGGGGAGCTCCTCTGCAATCTTTGCCCAGAACTCCTCAATATTTCTAAGACTCTCCTCTCGAAGCTTCTTGAACTCCTCGATGTCTACCGTGCGGTCCTTCCAGCTTGGGGGGATTATCCTCTCGTGGAAGGGTAATGCCGTCTCCGACATCTTGTCTTCATACTACGTTTTACGGCTTTATTTACTATATTCAGAATCTATAATGAAAAAACTGTAGAATAGTCACAATAGTGTTTGCACATGAGCACAAAATTTTAAACGAGGAAGCGAACAAGATAGAACGTGCTGATAAACATAGATGATTCAGTACTCGTCATAGTCGACATACAGGAGAAACTATTCAACGTAGTTCTAGATAAGGATAGACTTCTCAAGAATGTCATAAAGCTCATAAGAGTCTGCAAGCTCCTTAACATACCCATAATCATAACAGAGCAGTATCCCAAAGGCATGGGACAGACGGTCAGAGAGATCAGAGAGGAGCTAGGAGACCTCTACAAGCCTATAGAGAAGACGACGTTCAGCTGTTTTGGAAACAGAGACTTCGAGAAAAAGCTCAGCGAGGTAGGTAGGAGAAATGTACTGCTTACAGGTATTGAGCTACATATATGTGTCTATCAGACAGCTGTTGATGCCTTATCGAGAGGATATAGACCAGTAGTGATATATGATGCAACATCATCAAGATTGAGACTAGACTACGAGCTCTGCCTTCATAGACTACTCAAGAACGGTGTAGACGTATCTACGACGGATATGACCATATTCGAGCTAGTTAGAGACGCATCTCATCCACGTTTCAGAGACATACTGAAAATAGTTAAAGAATAGAGCATCCTAACGGAGGTCGTGGACTCTATAAAAGACATAGTTAGGACCTACAGCCTGAAAGACATATCCATAGCAACGCTTGCAAGTCACTCCGCTCTTCAGATACTCAGAGGAGCCAGAGATGAGGGTCTAAGAACAGTCCTCATAGTTGAGAAGAGGAGGCTCGAGCTCTATGATGAGTTCAGAAATCTCATAGACAAGTATATAATAGTTGAGAACTTCTCAGAGACTCTAGACGTTGCCCAGGAGCTGTTAAGAGAGAATGCCATATTTGTACCTCATGGGAGCGCTGTAGAGTATGTAGGTCCTGAGAGATTTCGCAGTCTTCCTGTACCCATGTTTGGTAATAGAGATCTAATGATATGGGAGGGAGATCAGAAGCTTAAGATGAGACTCCTCAAGGATTCTGGTATACCAGTACCACGAGAGTACTCGCTTGAGGAGGAGATAGATAGGCCCGTGATAGTGAAGCTTCCCGGCGCGAAAGGTGGAAGATTCTTCTTTCTCGCGACGAGCCGTGAAGAGGTTCTGAAAAGACTGGACGAGTATGTGAGGAACGGAGTTCTGAGAAGTAGAGAGGATGCCCTTGTACAGGAGTACGTTATAGGGGTCCCAATGTACTTTCACTACTTCTACAGTCCAATATTTCGGAGAGTTGAGATACTTGGCATAGATATCAGATACGAGACGAATATAGATGGGTTAAGGAGAGCTCCACCGCAGATAGCCTCGATGTTTGAACCATCTTTTGTCGTTGTTGGAAATATACCTGTAGTAATTCGAGAGAAGATGCTTCAGACTGTTCTTGATTATGGTAAGAAGTTTGTTAGAAAGAGCATTGAGCTCCTGCCTCCAGGTGCTATCGGTCCCTTCTGTCTGGAGTCCATAGTCAAGGATGATCTCAGTATAATAGTCTTTGAGTTTAGTGGAAGAATTGTTGCTGGAACGAACATATATGTTGGTTCGGGAAGCCCGTACAGCTGGCTCTACTGGAACGAGCCTATGTACATGGGTCGCAGGATAGCTAGAGAGATCAGGATAGCGGCAGAGATGGGAGTATCCTGTCTCGAGCTAATTCTCACATAACAAATTATTTATATCTCTACAAGAAGGAACTATGGGAGATGAGGAAGATAGCCATATATGGTAAAGGCGGGATAGGCAAGTCAACGATCTCAACTAACGTTGCTGCTGCACTAGCAGAGAAGGGGTTGAAGGTCATGCTCATAGGATGTGACCCAAAGACAGACTGTACGAGAAACCTCCATGGAGGCAGACAGATAAGGCCGCTACTTGAATACATGAGGGATCTAGGGTTAGCTGAGATGGATATAACTGAGGTGGTTACAGGAAAACAGATCACGATCGAGGGGTTAGTGGAGAACAATGTCATAGTGAGAGGATATAGGGACACCATATGTATAGAGATTGGAGGTCCAGAGCCAGGGATAGGGTGTGCAGGTCGTGGGATAATACTTGGGATAGAGATTCTTCAGAAGGTAGGCGTGTTCGATACATATAGCCCAGATGTAGTGATCTTCGATGTTCCCGGAGATATAGTGTGTGGGGGTCTCGCAATGCCTCTGAGAAGGGGTTTCGCGGATCAGGTCTATGTTGTAACAAGTTCGGAATACTTACCACTTCACGCGGCTAATAATCTTCTCAAAGCGATAAGGAGGTTCGCGTCTAGGGGAGGGTCAAAGCTTGGAGGGATAATATATAATGCTAGAGGACATATAGATCGACCTGAGATAGTTGAGGAGTTTGCGAGAAGAGTAAACACGACAGTCATATATAAGATTCCGAAACTTCCTGAGATAGCTGAGGCTGAGAGCCGTGCGAGGACCGTTATAGAATGTGCTCCAAGTAGTAAGGCTGCTCAAGTCTTCAGAGAGCTTGCTGATACGCTGCTAACGAACGATAGGGCCGACATTCCTAGACCGTTAGAAATAGGTGAGCTACAGGAACTATATGTGAAGTATGTAGGTCAACTATGCTGAAGGTAATAGAGATCCCATATACCTCGCCTCTTGCAAGCAAGATAACGGAGGCATTTCCGTTCCACAACGCGTCCTGCATAGATGGCAAGCTTCTAGGAGCTCTCTGGGTGATATCTCAGATAAGGAGGACGTTGCCGGTCATTCATGGTCCTGTTGGTTGTAGCTGGCAGAGAAAGTTCAGCATAATGGGGTCAGAGATACATTATTGGACTCCCTGTACATGGCTCACGGAGTCTCATGTTGTTTTTGGTGGTGAGGGTAGGTTGTTTGAGTGTGTTTTGTCTTGTTTTGAGGTTTTTCGTCCTGACATGATTGTCATCTTGACAACATGTACAAGCGACATGATAGGAGACGACATAGAAACAATAACACAAAAACTCAAACAAAAACTA
>JAADER010000004.1 GCA_013153275.1 Thermoproteota archaeon | reverse complement strand
GCATCTGAGAGAGTTGACATATATAGCGACTTGATTTGAGTAGAATTTAAAGTATTACCAAGAGTGTTCTAGTGCAATGTTTAATCTAGTAGTATCGACAGGAAGAAGGAAGGAGGGCGTATGTATTCAAGAGCTGAGATACGTATGCGACATACTTGGTGTAGAACTCTCAAACACGTGGTTTACAGGTTTTGATGGTCTAGTCACTGCTAAGGTTGAGGCGGACCCTATAGATTTCTGTAGAAAGCTTAAAGATCTAGTAACGTCGCAGTATTATGTACCACGCTTCATATTGAAGGTGGTTCCGATACTTGAGGTTGTGGTTACGGACCTTGAGAAGATAAAGGAGAAGGCTGTGGAGCTTGCACATAAGCTTATAGGAGAGAACGAGACCTACCGTATTGATGTTCGTAAGAGAGGTGTACAGTATTCTAGGATTGAGATAATAGACATGATTGCTAAGGAGGTAAAGAGGAAGGTTCGTCTAGAGAATCCTGACAAGATACTTCACATAGATATCTTTCCCTCCAGGACTGGCATATCAGTGTTCAGAGAAGATGATGTGTTCTCGCTTCTTAAGCTCACGCTGTCCTAGCTACTCTATCCTATCGAGCACTAGCTCTACCATTCTCTCTAAAATCTCCATTACGTCACTGGTCCCACACGAGCTTGGTGGATTAACTTTTCTGTAACATGATGCACAATATGTGAGATCTATGTTCTCTATGTTGTTTATCTTTACTATGTTTTTCACTAGCCTCATCTGCTCCTCCTTCAGTCTATCAAGATCGCAGTGATCATCTGAGAACGTTACTATCAGGACACATCTTCCGAGATCGTCCACGCACTCGTCTAGTGCTCTCTTTATGTTATCTGTACAACATATGTAGCATATGATATCTATCTCAACTTTCTTAGCTATCTTGATGCCGACCCTCCTGTTTCGAAGACAGACGCTCAGTGCCTGTATAAGGTGTATGGTGTTCACTATCTTCTCTGGCTTGACAAGCACGTGATGTATGTGGTCTGTTTCCACTTCTTTGAGAACTTTGTCAATAGTTTGTCTAGTTATCTCCTTTTCTGAGCATAGTAGGAGAGGTAGAAAGTTCATCCTCACTATCTCGAATATTTTTAAATTCTCGAGAAGTATTTAACATAGACGTGATGAGCGGGTTTCCCCTGGACAGGTGATGATCTTGCGTTCAAGCTGAGTTGAAACATGGGAATGCTTATGAGTCCGATACAGATCTAGACCCTGTGGCATCACGCTTCTCTAGAAGGAGCTGCCTGTTGCCGGGATCGAGGATAAGGCTCCTGGTGTCTGAGGTCGCAAAATTGAAAAAGGCTGGGGCGGATGTGTATGAGCTACATATAGGTCAGCCTGGTCTTCCGCCCTGTAAGGAGCTTCTAGAGGAGTTGAAGGATGTGATGCTCAGGGACTCTTTCAACTTTAGCAGATACACTCCATCAGTAGGCCTCGAGGACGTTCGTCAAGCCGTAGCAGAGGACTACTCTCGAGACTCAGGCAGCAGCTTCGGCATTGAGAACGTGATTCTCTCCACGGGAAGCAGCGAGGCTATACTAGCTTTACTCATGTTGTTTATCGATGAGGGAGATGAGGTAGTAATGTTTGATCCAGAGTACCTTCTATACAAGCCACTTATTGAGTACTTCGGTGCTAAAGTGGTGGAGGTTCCCGTAAGTGTGGAGAGGGGATATAGTCCCGATGTTGAGGATCTGAAGAACGCAGTCTCTAGAAAAACGAAGCTGATGATATTTGTCAATCCAGACAATCCCACGGGAAGAGTCGCCGATGATGAGCTTGTGAAGACTGTGATCGATCTCGCACGTGACTATAACTTCTATGTGATATATGATGAGGCGTATAGAGAGCTATATTATGAGGGCTCTCACATATATGCTGCCTGTAGAGACCTTGAACATGTTATAGCTCTGAACACCATGTCTAAGGGGGCTGCATTACCAGGATGGAGGCTTGGGTATGTTGTTGCTCATGACGGCGTGATAAGAGAGCTCAGCCGGGTAATACAGTACGTGAACCTGAACCCTCCAACACCGTCCCAGTATGCTGCTAAGCTCTTTGTAACGAAGTACAAGTCTAAGTACCTTAGTCAGGTTCTTCCAATATATAGAGAGAGGAGAGACGTAATGTATGAGTCACTACGTAAGTATCTTCCTGAGGCGAGAACTGTGAAGCCGAGGGCTGGACTATTCATGTTTGTTGACCTTTCAAGATATTTGACCAAGAAGGACATGGATGATGAGAGGTTCTCTAGGGAGCTCCTTGAGACGATGAGCGTTGCTGTAGTTCCAGGTTCGTCGTTCGGCTCTGCCGGCAAGCTTCATGTCAGGATGTGTTTTGCTAAGGAGACGCCAGAGAGGATCAGTGAAGCTATAAGGAGGATTGCAACGTTCTTTGAGTGATGAGGAGAGTCCTCAAGTTCAGATTCAGGGAGGATCCTAGAGTTCCGGTAGAGGTTAGACAGCTCACGCCTGATACACTGTCAACAGTTAATGTAGATGCTACTCATGTATGGTTTGGGAACAGGAAGGTGAGCACTACAGAGGTGTTCGAGATCGAGAGCTGGACCGAGGATGGGGGGGATAACGAGATCCTAATAATATTTGAGGGAAAAGGCACAGAGAGGCTGAGGTACGTAGGGTACAGGATGAGTAGTGGAAAGATAGTTGTGAGAGGCAACGTCGGACCACTGGCTGGTTACAGGATGAGAGGCGGCGAGCTGATAATTGAAGGCAATGCTGATCACTACCTCGGCTCAAAAATGAGAAACGGAAAGATAGAGGTTCATGGTGATGCTGGATCTTGTGTAGGTGGCAAACTGATAGGAGAGAATTATGGAAGCGGAATGAAAGGAGGAACAATAATAATACATGGTAACGCTGGTTCATTCATAGGACACGGAATGAAAGGAGGAGATATAATAATTGAAGGATCAGCAGGCGACTATGTAGGATATGGAATGAAAGGAGGCAACATCCTCATAAATGGTGATGTAGGTCTCTATCCTGGAGCTAGAATGAGCGGAGGCAGAATAATAGTACTAGGAAGGGTGGAGGATGTTCTAGCAAGCTTTTACATAGATTCGATAGTTAATGGAATAAAGTTTAAAGGAAGGAAAATTGAAGGAAAGTTCGCAATATTTCTAGGAGACACACTGATGGAGTCTCGAGGAAGGTTGATAATAAGTTATGAGAAAAACCTGCATATAGTGAGAGAGCTTGAGCCTCTACTTGAACAACCTGCCGAGGACATCTACTAGTTATAGTGATGCCTCAGGTATGAGATCTTAGTCCTCATATGGTGCAAGAAGGCTTTTTGTCTTACAGAACGTCAGTCATTGTGAGCTAGGTCTTAATGTGTGCATCACTCTGAGACTTTAGATCTACGTCTCTTAAACGTACTCGTTAATAATGTGTTAACAGATCTATCTGAAGCTGATGTCCCCGCTTGACGTTAAGGACATGGTCGAGAGACTTGTAGCGGATGCTCCGAAACTGAGAGTTAACGTTGAGAAGAGAGATAGGATATACATAATTGATTGTGGAGTTGCTACCAGACCAGGACCAACAGTAGGAAAGATAGTGTCTGAGATAACCATGAGCGGTCTTGGAGAGGTCAACCTGCATCCTCCTACTGAGCAGTCGCTCCCGTTTCCTCTCGTCAATGTTGTGTCTGATGATCCTGTCGCTGCGTGCTTATGCTCTCAAGCGGCCATGTGGGTTCTGAAATGTGACAGCTGCATCTGCTATGTGTCGGGTCCCGGCAGAGTCCTAGCTAATAAGCCGCGCTCATTTCTCGAGAGACTGCGAGAATTCGCCGATCATGTGATGAGAGAGCCTATATTTATTGTAGAGTGCTTACCAGTATCGAGACCTCCAGACGATGTTCTTAAGAAGTTTGCTGAGCTTGTACCCAGTGGCAAGATATATGTTATTGTGATCTCTGCACGATCTCCAGCTGGAGTAGTCCAGATATGTTCTAGGATTGTTGAAGTCGCATTATTTAGAATTATAGAGCTTGTTAATCCGAGAAGCATAATATCAGGACTTGGATCCTGCCCTGTTCCTCCTCCGAGAGAGGACGTGTATGCTGGGATAGCAGTATGTAATGACTGTATAAGATATGTTGGAAATGTCTTGCTTATGATTGAAGGAGATGTGAAAGATATTGATAACATTCTTAAGAGCGCTGTCACAAAAGAGGACTCTCAGAGCTTTCTAGAACTTATGAGAGCCTATGGTCCAGAATTTCTGACAAAGGCTTCTCCAGAGATGTTCACCGTGGCTGAGCTCACAGTTTTTTCAGGTTCCTTAACTAGAAGATCAGGTAGAAAGCATATTGACAAGATACTGGACTACTTGAAGGTAGTTAGATGAGAGTCCTACTAGTATCGGGGAAATTTGGGATAGATGTCATAGAGGGCTTGAGAAGAACCTTTCCAGAGATCTTTCCTGAGAACGTTGAGCTAGATTACCTTGTAATAACCTCAGGTATAGTTAGATTCGTACCCAACAGACAGGTACAGGAACAGGTGAGGAGAAGATTGAGCAAGAGGAAGTACGAGTACGTTATTGCACCATATGGACTTGTTCTCGAGATTGATAGCATACCTGTAATATATCTCAAACATGTTGGTGATGTTCCAGCGCTGCTTCACTATCTTCTCTCTGAGAGCTCTGACATTCCTAGGGATGTGAGAGAGCTCTACATAGCTATGAGACCGTTTCTAGAGAAAATTGAAAGTTTCGTAATAGATCACTCTCAGAGAGTGAGACCTGCAAGAGCATACGTTGGACGTAGGACAAGAATAATGTTGAACGGACTTCCAACACGGATTGTCGCAGAGATAATAGATGCAACCCGTAGAGATGTAGAAGAATGCTTAAAAATAGCTAACATATATGTTGAGGAGGGAGCAGACTTCGTAGATGTTGGATGCATAGCAGGTGAACCTAGGCCTGAGAATGTGAGAAAGATCGTGAAAGAGCTCGCGAACGTTCTTCCTAGTAGAGTTGGCATAAGTGTTGACTCGCTAGTGCCGTCAGAGATTCAGGCAGGTATTGAGGCTGGAGCCGACCTCATACTCAGTGTTATGAGAGGGTCTTTTGAGAAGATATCTGACCTTGATTTAAGAGGGATAGGTCTCGTAGTAATACCTGATAATCCCTATATGTCTGTTGACGACATGAGAAAATATTTTGAGGAGATGTGTAGTATCATTTCAAGGAAAGATGCGGTACCTATAGTAGATCCATTGCTTTCTCCACCTCTCATGGGCTTTGTAGAATCATTATGTAGGTACAGGAGCATTAGAGAAAACCTAGATCAGGTACCCATGCTCATGGGGATAGGAAACGTGACAGAGCTCGTTGATGCAGATAGCTCAGGTGTAAATGCTCTTCTCGCAGTCACATGTGCAGAGCTTGAGATAGATCTAGTATTGACGACTGAGGCAAGCATAAAGACGTTGGGAAGCGTAGGTGAGCTTAAGAGAGCGTTTCATATGGTTACGGCCGCTAGATTATTATCAAAATATCCTAAAGATATGTCTACAAACGTGTTAGTCTGTAAGAGAAAATGGTGAGATGTGTGGCAATAATGGCTGGAGGTAGAGGGTCCAGGGTTGGGAATCCTGAGAAGATGCTTATAGAATTATGTGGTAGACCTCTAATATCTATATTGATAGAAGAGCTATCAAGATTTTACGATAGAATTCTTGTGATAACATCTAAAAATCATATAAACCTCATAAAGTACTTGAGAGATCGTGCAGAGGTTGACATAGTGTTGCTGGGGGGAGAGAGCTATAGTAGGGATCTATGTGAACTAATAAACGTTATTAGACCTAGGCCACTGCTTGTGTTCCCTAGTGATATAGTAGCAAGAGACTTCTCTAAGATCATTCGAGCCGTTGAGACTCTCCTAGCAAGCTCGCACTATGCTGTAGATATTTTAACGCTAGCATATGAAGATGGTTCTCCTCTAGGAATATCAGTGATACTAGCAGAGACGTGCCATTACGGGAGAGAGCTCTCATGGAGCAATCTTAACCTGATCAGCAGAGAGGACGTGCTCGATATCGATTATCCTGAAGACTATGATAGAGCTATCTCACTTATGAGATGCTGATAAGTCCTTGACGCCTCATCGACAGCCTCTGTAAGCATGAGCTTGTATGGTCCTAGCTTTCCTCCATAGTTTCCACATGTAACTCTTATTACGGAGTCATGTGTCGCCGCGACCGTTGCCCCTATACCCATCGCCAGCTTGACGTCTCTCTCCGTTAGGCCGTTGATCACTATCTCATATACGCATTCCACGTCTTTACTTAGCTTCGTATCTTGAGTCTTATCTTTAAGCGTTGGACAATATGGATGGTTTGTTGTTGCCTTAACCTTCTTATATGTTCTTGACCCGACTTTTGA
The DNA here is from genome assembly GCA_013153275.1 of Thermoproteota archaeon. Lineage (GTDB taxonomy): Archaea > Thermoproteota > Thermoprotei > Thermoproteales > Thermocladiaceae > JAADER01. The sequence goes on along the minus strand of JAADER010000004.1, from coordinate 35,779 downwards.
ACCTGCTCTACATACTCCGCCTGGGAAAGGCAGTACAACTCTGAGCCCTGATCTACGTATTGCCGATGCTGCTCTCCAGGCAGCTTCTAATGTGCCTCTTTTATCTCTTCCAAGTATTATTATGTTTCCTCCAGCGACCCCCTTCGTCACTCCTACTCTCTCCTCTATCATGAATTCTCCGTCCATGACTGGGATTATCCACATATCTCTTCCATACACTGTCTCTCTTCTTTCAAATCCGTCTCCGAATCTTGCAATTGATTTGCCTATTGTGAACTTTCTTCTTGATTTTGGAAGTCCGTCGAACACTCTTGTTGTTGGACATGTGAGCACTACCTGGCTGAGTCTGAGGATGAGCTGAAGCTTGAGGTGCGCAAGATCGTTATGCCAGAACTGTAGTAGAATACCTACCCTCTTATCGGGGGTCTTCTCAGCATTCACGAGCTTCTCTATACCTGCCTCACATGGTGACATTATGATCGAGGTTGCAAATCCTGTTGCACACTTTCCAGCTATCAGTGCCCATCTTTTACTATCTGCTGTCACCAGAACTCTAGATACATACATTGGAAATGCTTCTGCAAACGTGTTGTCAAGCTTCTCCTTTATCTTCTCTATATTCATCTCCTAGCTCTATATGCTAGATAGTTTATAATCTCTCTCGCAATGTTGATTCTAGTACACTCCTGAAGACCTCTCCAGCCAGGTTGCGAGTTCACCTCTAGAACATAGAGCTCATCATCATTGCCTCTAAGTATGTCTACTCCAGCTATCTCACATCCAATGACTCTACATGCTCTTACAGCGAGGTCCTCAACATCGTTCGGTATGTTACGTAGAGGTCTAGGTCTTCCTCCAAGCGACACATTCGTCTTCCAGCCTCTCTGCGCTTTTCTGACCATTCCAGCTATCACTCTATTATCTATCACGAAGAGTCTATAATCTTCTCCTTTCTCGCTTACCTGTTCCTGTAGGTAGATTACTGATCTAAGATCTGTAAGATAGAACATTATTCTCCAGAAAAGATCTTCAATATAGTCAACACCTTCATAAAGCCTCAGAGAGAACACACCATGACCTCTAGATCCGAATAGCGGCTTAATGATCACGTTTCTGGGAAGTCTCTCCCTCACATCGTATATTCTATGCTCGTTCTCTGTCACGAAGGTTAGTGGCACTTTTATTCCGTTTAGAGCAAGTAGGTACAGTGTTCTGAACTTATCTATAGCAATCTCTATACTTGTGGGACTGTTCACTACTGGCAATGTCCTGTTTATCAGATGTAGGAGATCCATCCTATATATTGCCTGTTCGAGGCTGCACTTTCCTATTGGTCTCACGAGCACTATGTCAGTGAGCTCTTCGAGTTTTGTTCCTCTTACAAGTATGTGAACCTTATCTCCTATCTGCACTATAATGTCCCTAAACCTGAACGGAGTGGCTCTATGTCCAAGCTCCTCTGCTACATGTGTTAGTTGCTGTGTTGCCCAGCCCTGGGGGTTCCTTGTCAGTATTCCTATTCTAGTCATTCGATGCTGCTATCACACTACTACGTATCTAGTTATTGTAGATAGCGTTCTCTCCTTGAGCTCCTTAAGTATCCTCAGTCCACGCTTTATCAAGTCGAGCTCTGGTTCAGGAATCTCGTCGACATTAACCTCTGACGTTATCTCTCCTCTATCAAGGTAGTTTCTCACACACGTCCTTATGAGCAGGTTCTTCATCTCGAAATATATGAACATGAGATCACTCACAATCTCTTCTGTTAGATGCCCTCTCTCATGTAACATTGATACTACTCTATGTGGTCTAGCCCTCATCTTGCTTCCGAGACAGGCATAATGCAACATTGCTAGCATTCTCTCAAGAGGGAGAACGATGTGTCTGGCAATATCTATGTTCCTTATCTTGAGCTTACCAAATATGTCTAGAGGTATCTCAATCTCTGCACACATCTTAGCAAGCTTCTTCATTATGTTAGCATACTTCTCATCGTCAATAACTATTGTTGGGCATTTACCCCAGAGGTGGCGCGAGAACACCTCTAGATACGTTAAGAGGTCGATGTTGCTTTCGAGGTCTTGCCACGAGTATGTCTCTATGCTCATTGTCTCAGATACGTCAGGTATTCTCGAGATCTCAGTACGTAGCTTCAATATATGGTCTCCTACCTCTCTCTCGTCTCCTATAACGTGTACGCGTACTGGTTCTCCAATAACATGGCTATACGTTGCTAATGGTAGCTCTATGAACACACATATTGAGTCATGAACGGGTTTGCACTCTATCTCGAGAAGCTTCCTTAATAGAAGTATCTTGGCCATGGAGAATATTCTAGAGAACTCTAGTACGTCAACTGAGCGCTCTTTCGCGACGTTAATTACCTGCTTTATTATTCTTGAGTACGTTGTCTTGACCTCATCAGATGTTGCATCTTTCTGAAGCTCTCTCAATAGCACTAGGGGGACGGCTGTGAATGCGTCTAACAGGTCTCGAGCTGTGACCATTCCGCTTACCTTTCCGTGAGAGTCCACTATGACTAGATGCTTCACGCCGTGAACGAGCATCCTTTCGAGAGCTACGTTTAGAGGCTCGTCTTCCTGTGCTGTGAAGACATGTTTTGAGGATACATCAGAGAGCTTTGTCTTTGGGTCTATTCCTAGAGCTAGAGCTTTGCGAAGATCGGTATCTGTGACTATCCCGATGGGTCTATCCTCAGAGTCGACTAGTATTACAGAGCTCACACCTCTCTCATACATTATCCGTGCCGCCTCGACCAGGAGAGCATCGGGATCCAGCGTTATCGGTATTCTCTTCACGAAGAGCTTAACTGGTACATACTCCTCTGAGCGTACGACCTTTGCGAATCTTATTAGTCTGTCTCTTATCTGAGGAGGAAATATTGAGAGACCCTCCTTGTCTATCTCAAGGAGGATGCAGGTGTTGCTTATACACTTGAGATCGATGCTGTCCTCGCAGTATATTACGTCTCCTACGCAGTTCAGTTCTCCTCCTACCTCTATTATACCATCAAGTATTGCTATGAACGTCCCGGCAGGGATAGGAAACGAGTCTCCCTTCTTGAGCTCCCTCTCTCTGGATAGCTCTCTCACACGCGCTATCAGCTCTGCGCTCACATCTACTCCGATCTTGCTAAATAATGCTTGAAGAGATAACATATGTACAAGACGGTGATTCTAGAATATAAAGCTAATCGAGCTATGTATCCTGTACAGCCTGTACGATCTGGACAATGGTAACAACATGAAACGTTAAGGCTTAATAAGGCCTGACACATCATATAGGACTGAGGTGCTCACACTAGACGAAGAGAACGTAGATGACCTACTCCTAGGAGCATGTCTCCTGAGCTCAGGTTCTGGATACAGAATAGACAGAGTCTCCGAGCTCATCAGAAGAGATATATATCGTAACGGTAATTTAAGGATAGTTGAGTGCAGAGAGGTTGAGAAGAAAGGTGGAGGAGTAGTGTTCTCACCGTATCTGAACCAGATAGAGCATGTATATGATGTGAATAGATGTATAGAGAAGATGCCTGACCACATAAGATCAATATACGACGAAGATATAGCCGGAGTAGCTGCACATGCACTCGACACCTGCGACGTAGCATTTGCCATACATGTAGCAGCCATACTCAACGTGCCTCTAATAGACTGTGACTGCACTGGGAGAGGACTCATAGATTACATACATAACATATATTTTATTAAGAACACATCCCTGAACCCAGTGCTCCTACTATCCCCAGATGGAGAGTGCACATATCTTCACCCAATGACTAGCATGCTACAGTTAGTGAGACTCTGTAGAAGATACCTGAAGACGAGAGCTCCGCTCGTAGTGCTCGGATCATTCTCTAAAGCAAAGAACGTTAGGAGAAACTACCTATGTGGAACATTAAGTAAAAGCATGAAAGCAGGTAGAGAGTTGAGAAAGATCTCCAGCGAGCCAGTAGCAACACTGAAGAGCCTGCTTAAGATAGTGAGAGGCTACCTCCTTTACAGAGGCATAGTTGAGGAGACCTCTATAGAGAACGTCGACGGATCGCTGACTGGAATAGTAAAGCTGAGAGGAGTAGATTCCTGGGAGAACTCGAGATTAATAATATATGTTAGAGAAGGAACAATAATTGCCGTCAGAGAACATGGAAGACCTGTAGGAATGGTTCCTGACATAGTTACTCTATTATCGGAGGATTACGTACCTATAACATACGATAATCTTCATTATAGAGACAAGGTACATGTAATAGGGATAAAAGCACCAGATGAGTGGAGAACAAGCAAGGGTTTAAGCATTCTTGGTCCAAGATATTTTGGAATAGATATAGATTACATACCTATAGAACTTCTAGTGAACTAGAAAGCCAGAACATATAGGCGACAAGTATAAAATACTTTAATGCAGACCAAGATGTTAGTGGATATGAATGTATGCTCCATATAGAGAGAGCAGAACGCACATAGTACTGATAGTCGTAGCATCCGTGCTAGCAGCGGTGTCTATAGTTCTCGCGCTGATAAACCTATCATTCTACAAGACATCATATATGTCATATGGAGTCTTTCTACAGACGATAGAGGACATACTGATAACATGTCTCCTGGCCGTAGTCATAGTCGTTCAAGTGCTCATAATAAGACAGCTATACCAGCGCAGACCACAGCCAACATATGTACAACCTGTAACTCAGCCCTACGCACCATATCCACAGCCAGCACATTACAGGCCAACAGCACCGCTAACATCCCCACCAAGGATGCAGCCACCGCAGCCACAGCCGCCGCCGCCTCAGATGCAGCCGGTACAGCCACAGTATCCAAGGCCACAGGTCCAGCCTCCAATGCTAGAGGAGAGGCCGGAGGTTGCTGAGGAGCATCATCCATCGTATGCGCCCCAGATACCGAGAACGCCGGAGTCGGTCTTGAGACCGCCACCTCTACAGCCATCTCAGCCGTCTCAACCGCAGGCACAGACAAGAGGCGTCCAGAAACCGGTAACGAGACCTCTATTCCAGAAGCCGACTGAGAGGGAGGAGTCGAAAGAGGAGGGTTAGAGACTTAGTCGCTGAGAAATTCTCTAACTCTCTTAACAAGATCCTCGATACTGTATGTCACGTCGAGACAGCCTAAGTATTCTCTAAGTATGTTCATTATTCTCTTATCAAGGTATCTCTTATCCATGAGTATTATAGACGCTCTATCGTGTTCTGACCTCACAGCACGTCCTATCGCCTGCTTCACCTTCATGAGAGCATTCCACAGATATGTAAGCTCCCAAGCAAGCTCGCTTGATCCTAATCTCGTGCTCACGACCTCTCTAAACAGCTCTAGAAAGTCGTTAGGTTCTGGGTATGGAACACCAACTATGATTACAGTACGCACAATATTTTCACCATTAATCTTAAACTCCACACCCTCCATAAGTTTGCCTCCTGCAACAGCCATAATCAACTGATGCCTATCTTCACGTAACCTCTCTATCACTTGAGAAATAGTCGTAGTAGATAGCTCCATAATGTACTTCACATCTGGCTCGAGGTACCTTCTGACTGTTTTCAGGACAGTATATGATGGGAACACGCTTAGCAACGCGCCATTCCTGACTTCTCTATACATCTTCGACAATATCTCTCCTATTTTTCTATACATGGCATCGCTTCTCTCGCTGTACCTTGTAGTTACTTCCGGATATATGAGAGCTATTATGTTTCTAGAACCTACATACTCTCTAAATGGTATTCTGAGTTCTCTAACTGGTCTATTTATTCCTAACATTGCTCTCATATAATCGATAGGTGGCAATGTTCCACTCATCAGTACTGCACCACTTATCTTGTTAAATACTCTGGAGCTTATTGCTGCTGGATCCAGACATCTACAGGATATCTCGAGTATCCCCTCGTTACATGTTACAAATGCTGCAAACTGTGTTCCAAGCATGGACAGTTTTTTATGAAAGTCAAGTACTCTAGACAGGTATGAGAAGGGCACGCCTAGTCCACTACTACGCTTTCTGCTAAGTATCTCCAGGTACGCATCTCTCACACCTTCAATCCCCTCAAAGAGTGCAAGAAGGTCAGAGATCTCTATCTGAAGGTAGGTTCTCTCAAGCTCGTCGTACGACTTCTCCTCTTTAAATCTCTTCATGAACGCTAGAATGTTTTTCAGTATCTTGAGCGCACTATTCTTTCTATCCTCATTAGATACGTACTTCTTGACCTCGTTTATACATGCTTTTATCGTGAGCTCACTTATAGAGAAGGAGTTCGCGTCGATTATTATGTTCGGTAAATTATGAGCCTCATCTATTATAAGTATGACGTCTTCCAGCTCTATTGGAACGTTCTCTGTTATGTTTATGCTAAATATGTAGTGATATGTCATTACTATCACTCTCGAGTGATCTATAAGCTTCTTCGAGACCTCATAAGGACACAGACATCTACTACACAGATATGTGCTCACCTTGTCTATATCAATCTCCATGTCCTCGAGTCGTGAGGCTATGTCCTCTATGTCTACTTTCTGTGCATTTACATAGTACTGACACTTGTTACTGTACCTTAGGTATCTACACTCTTCTAGAAACTCGTCGTATGGTACTCTCTTATTCTCTATCATACAGCACATGTCGAGTCTGCTTCTGAGGACTGTACAGGTCAGGTATGTGCCTCTTGCTCTCATTCTTTCAATTTCTCTGAGCGGTGCCTGCGCCTCGCTCTTGGTCCTTATCAGGTACACTATCTTCCTATCAGTCTCCTCAGCATACGCTAACGCGCCTGCCAGGACAGAACATGTCTTACCTATACCTGTAGGAGCCTCTATGAACACTATCTCCTGATTAAGTAGACCCTCGTAGACTGTCTCAGCTATCTCTCTCTGGAACCTTCTCCAGCTGTCGTAAGGGAAGTACCTTCTAATTAATGATAATGCTGTCACAGACCTTAGATAACTGTTGAGGGAGTTTAGAAACCTATTTCTTCCTTAGCTTGACCAGCTCTATTGCTCTCAGAGCAACCTCATTAGGCTCGATACCGTAGTATCTGTAGAGCTCTTCAGGGCTTCTCGCACTTCTTCCGAAACCATATGCTCCAATCATTATCATCGGCACCGCATATGTCTGTACTATCGTCTCCGCAATGAGTGACCCGAATCCCCCTCTGACAAGATGCTCCTCTATAGTCACTATCGCTCCCGTCTTTCTAGCATACTCCTCAACAACATGAACATCTAGTGGCGTGACAGTATGAAAATGAATTACTGCTGGATCGTAGCCCATGTCCTTAAGTATGTTATATGCTTCAAGAGCTATCCACAGTGTCATGCCTGTCGTAAATATGGCCACGTCTGATCCATCCTCTATGACTACTGCCTTACCTATCTTGAACTCGTAGCTCAATGTGTGAGTTATGTTTCTGGTATAGTCTCTACCGACCCTGATATAGCAGGGAGTCTTAAGCTCTGCTGATGCTATCACTGCTCTATATACCTCTGGTGCGTCTGCAGGAACTATCACGGTCATGTTAGGTAAGATCCTCATTAGAGCTATATCCTCTAGACACTGGTGGCTCGCTCCATCGTAGGCGTCGCTGAATCCTGCATGTGTGCCAACTATCTTGACCGGTATGTTCATTCTTACTATGCTGTTCCGCACCTGTTCCCAGGCTCTCATGAGGAACATTGCGAAGGCTATAGCGTACACTCTGAATCCTGTGAGGGCGAGTCCTGCGGCCACGCCGAGCATGTCCTGTTCTGCTATTCCCACGTTGAGGTACCTGTCTGGGTATCTATCTCCAAAATATTTTGCCCTCGTCGCCTCTCCAACATCTGCCGTCACTACCACGACGTCCCTATACATTGACCCGAGCTCGACTAGCGCCTTACCTAGGGCATCTCTTGGTGTGAGTTCTGATACTTCTGCTAGTGAGCTTATCGACATGATTGTTCTCTTTCTCTATCTGCCTAAGCATAAATATAACGTTTTCATCTACATCAGGATGGTCTTCAGAATCTTAAAGTATCCTTCGTTACAAATTTGTAAAAAACGATAAGAAGACACTGTATATAGAGAGGAAACACATGTCCGCAAACAACCAATGGGGAAACCCAGCATCGCTAGGACTAGCAGCATTCGGCCTAACGACAGTGCTGCTCAATCTTGCAAATGCAGGTATAGTAAAGACCGCCGTGCTCACAATGTGCTACGGCTTCTTCTTCGGCGGCCTAGCACAGGTAATATCTGGAATAATAGAGTTCAGAAGAGGATCCACCTTCGGCGGAACAGCATTCACAGCATACGGACTATTCTGGATAGGTCTCGCTCTCATGTCAGCGGTCACAGGATGGTTCCACCTAGTCACGGCTGACCCTAACGAGATTGCTGCCTGGATGTTCATGTGGGGCATATTCACACTCTATCTGACGATCGTAGTAATGAAGACAGGCCCAAATAGTCTGAGAGTAGTCTTCGTAACATTAACGATACTCTTCTTCATGCTGTTCGCAGCGATAGCGTCAAGAAACGTCCCACTGCTCAGAGCGGCAGGATACGAGGGAATATTCTGCGGTCTCTCAGCAGTGTACGCATCAGCTGAGATACTTATAAAGGAGACCATTAAGAAGTAAGGTTCAGACCATTCTTTCTTTAAGGACCTGTAAAATCTCCTCTCTCAACATTCTCTGCCTGTTCGTTCCCTCAAGAACCGGTACTCCTCTACCTCTCGTCGTGTGAGCAATTATGACGCTTGTCTTGTTACTTGTCTCAACGTCCTCGAGGACTGCAAGTATGCTATCTATATCGTGACCATCTACCTCGACCACCTGGTAGCCTAAGGCTTCAAACCTCTTTCTCAAGTCTCCCTTTCTCTTGACATCGTCTATCTTACCGTCAAGCTGTATCTTGTTGTAGTCTATTATTGGGATCCAGTTCGTGAGGTTGTAATGTGCTGCTGTGGTGAACGCTTCCCATGTCTGTCCCTCGTCGAGCTCTCCATCACCAAGTATGACATATACCTTCCTGCTATTTAGACCCCTCATACGTAGTCCAAGAGCTATGCCGACGCTCATGCTTACTCCCTGTCCTAGAGACCCAGCTGCTACATCGACTCCAGGCGTCCCAAGCTCAGGATGGTTCTGCAGTGGACTGCCTATTGTTCCAGAGTTCCTCAGCTCGCTCCAGGATAGGTAGCCCATTGCTGCAGCTATGGCATATACAGCATGTACGGCATGGCCCTTACTTAATATTAGCCAGTTCCTATCGATATCGCCTCTCAGAAAGCTTACTCTACCACTTCCATAGAGCGCGGTCAATATCTCAATTACTGATAGAGCGGACCCAAGATGCACTCCAGGATTGTACAGTGCTATCAGCAGTAGGTATGTCCTAGCTTTTTCAGATATCGTTCGCAGGCATTTTGAGATGCTCATACGTACACTTCTACCTTACCTCACTATGCGAGAGTCTTCTTTAAACATAACTCACCTTCTACTTAGCCTTTTTCTGACGAATCTCTCTGAGCTTCTCGGCAACCATCCGCAGAAGCTTTGTACGTGTTATAGCCATGTCAGGACTCTTATACACCTTCACGTATCCCTGACAGGAATCTTGAAACCAGGTCCTAGGATACCTCTTCTCCTTGTAAACCTCATAATCAAAACCTAGAGCCTTCACAGCCTCCTCAAGCTCCTCCACACTTGGACAACGAACAGCAAGACTGCGAGGAACCTTTCTACCAAGATTGCGAGGTCTAGAAGAGTCGAAGAATACTGTCCAGAGAATGATGCTCTTTTTTCTTCTTCTAACCATTAGGTTAACAGGTTATTACTTCTTTTTCTTCTTTCTCTTCTCCTCTCTCCTCTCCTCCATTGTCTTGCGCTCGACGAGCACCGCATTCACAACGCCGTCCTGGCCGGGCCTCGACGTGACCACTGCCTTACCTATCTCAGTATCTATCACAGCACCCCTCACTATTATTCCTCTCCTCGCAAACTCGGGGTTTGAAGGCGTCTCCAGTATCCTAAGAATCTTCACCTTCACACACTTCCTCTCATCGGGAACATACACGTTAGCTATGTTGGTCTCAAGGAGCCTCATCTTTCGTGTTCCTCCATAGTCTCTCGTGACCTTTACCTTAAGCTCCTCTCCAAGCCTCGTCAGTGTTGGAGGACCTCCGCCTAGGCACTTTCTCTTAACCTTGTAGGGCCTTGGCCTGTACCCTCCTGTTGGTTTCTTCAGGTCATTTCCCTGGTAATAGCTCAGTAGCTTTACCATGCTTGTTACTCTTCTACAGACCCCGTTTTAAAGGTATCCGAGCGCTCCTATATTCTCTGTTTTACACGTAACGATATAAGTATACGTTGTAGAGTTTATGGGTTATAAGTCATTTAGAACTATCCTAATAAAGATGTCTACAGCACTGAGAAAGATAGGGGAAGCACTTCACGTATCTCATGATAAGAAACTTGTACTAAAGCTCTCCACACTGCCACCCCTCTACATAACAGTCTACGACTACTCAATGAGGAGACTAGGAGTACTCTACGATATAATAGGACCCGTAAGACAGCCGTTCGGGCTAGTGAAACCTGACAAGACCGTGATAGAGAATCCAGAATCAATAAAAGGGAGACCAGTATACGTCAGAGTACTAGACCTGGAGAGAACGAGAACAAGAAGACAGAGAAGGAGATAACATGATAGAGGAGAACATTACAAAGTTCGAGAACTTAAGAAGAAGGCTCCATGGAGAGAAGCGACAGGAACAGAGAATAGCAAGACTCGATGAGATATATACATGTCCATACTGTGGACACCCTAAAGTCGTAATAGACTACAAGACTGGACAAGTCATCTGTCCAAACTGTGGAAGCGTAATCCAGGACAAGCTTCCTGACATATCACGGCCAGAGTACAGAGTCTACTCACCAGACGAGGTAGGAGAGAAAGAGAGGCTCTATAAGGCAGACATAAAGTATCCGAACAAAGGTCTAGGACAGGACGAGATAGATCTATCTAAGGCCCCAACATCGCTGAAGGTTAGAAACGTTCTCGAGAGAATAAGCATAATTCACCAGAGACTAAAAGTCACGAGCACCGAGAGAAACATAATAACACTACAGAGATATGTGAAGAACGTAATACAGAAGCTTGGACTACCACACAATCTGTTAGATGATGTCATACACATGTATAGACACGTGGCAAAGGCAGTAAAGGAAGGTAGAGTAATAGAGAAAAAGAAAAGAATGTACAGACTTAGAGAACTAGCAGCAGCCCTACTCTACATAGCATGCAAAAACAGAGGACTCGGATTCAGAATACGAGAGATACTAGAAGAGTTCGACGTTGACAGGAGAAGACTTGCAAGAATACTAGCAGAGGTGAAGACGATACTGGCCGCGTCAGGATTCACCCTACAGAACACCACGAACGAGACAGAGCTAAAGAGATTCATATCAACAGTACTAGAGAAGCTAGACATACCACCAGAACTTAGGCCCCCAACCGCAAAACTTGCATGGAAGATCCTAGAGGAGTGCAGAAGAAGCAGACTAACGAACGGTAAAGACAAATACGCAATATCAGCTGCAGCAATATACATAGCCGTCAACATATTGAACGCAAAGAGAAAACAGAAAGAGGTTGCACAAGCAACAGGAAAGTCAGACGTAACAATAAGACAGAGATATCAGGAAATAATAAACAAGTTCGAGATAATAGTAGACATATAGAACGATGGGATCAGAACAAACATTTAAATCATCCATCATCCGGCTGAAGACTCATCACCTACCTAACAAGTCTCGAACATACTTAAAAATCCTCACACTCTAAACAGCCTCCTCAGATACCTAACCTTCAGAAGCTCTCGCCTAAGAACATACCTTCGACCACCATAGTACCTATATAGAGCACGAACATACCTATCAAGCACCTCGCGAACAAACTCTCTATCAACGTGATAATCAATTACGGACTTAACATGTTTAAAAATCAGAGATCTATCAACATCCTTCAAAATCCTATCAATATCAACAAGCATCCTAGGAGTAACTTTCCTGTAAATTCTCGAGCTTAATAGCAACGACACATTATAAAGATCCCTTACATAATTCTTAAACTCATCCTCAAAAACCTTCTCAGATCCATGTAATAAAGATCTAATACGCATAGAAACACTATCTGAACCACTACTGATGACATTTAGCAGATCTCTTCTTAAGGAGAGAACCAGCACACGTACAGGAACCATCCTGACATCGAGAGACAGATCTATTATATTATCGTACCTTCGATATAAAGACGATACAAGGAACAGAAGTCTCCTATCCTTTCTTAGATCGATATTTCTCAGATCCTGAATCCTTTTACCATATATGTTATATATTAGATCCTCAACTATCATATTAGTAATACCTCTTCTATAGAAGTCCAGCACAGGAGCCCTACTACCTTCAATTTCTCGAATAACCCTGACATCGACGCTCCTGGAGAGGGTCTCGCGAGCTTTTCTGAACACGTAATCTGTACCCCTATACCTTCTTCTATAAAATCTCTTAAGATCGTATAGAAACTTATCTAACTTACCACGGTTCTTATTATCAACAAAGATTATAGACCGTCTACTTCTGAACAATGTAAAAAACCTTCTTAAAAATCTTCTAGCAATCATAGTACTAATTATCCTGAAATAGAGAACAAGCACAAAATCATAGAGAACAGATTTAGATATCCTTATAAAGATCTTATAGAACACGTTCTCAATAGATGATACGTTTACTAGAGTGCAGAAGAGAGCGACTATGCCAAATGTGTCAAGAACTATCGAATATATGAAAAGAATTATAATTTTGCTAAATTGATCTCTCAGAAAGTATGATAAACTTAGAGAAAGAACTTTCTTAGAAACCTCTGATATGCTAACATATCTCAGATAGACCCAGCTGTTATACGTTACGTAGGATAGATTATACGGCCAGAGGACGAGCTTGTCAGGTTCTATTGTAATATCATATGAAGAATGATTCTTTAACACTATATTTATATGGGAATAATATGCTATATTTCCTACACTTCTATATAGAATATTTAACTCTTCTCTAATGTTTCCTGTAATGTTCTTGTAAAGTTTTAGAAAGAGAGCAACCTTGTGAAGTAACTTATTATAGAGATCTGACAGTTTTGCAGATTCTTCAGAGCCTTTCGAAGGTATGTAAAGGCTAACACTGCATCTGTAATCTGTTGGATTGTAAATATGTATCGTATCTCCATACATTCTCAGCATAATATCTGTGCAATTGCTGACATAATATCCTATATAATATCTCTTATCGATTTTAAGTATATTGATGTTTTCCCCGATCTTTACGGTATAGTACATAATTGTGATGTTTCTAAACCTCTCTTCATGATGAGAATATATGAATTTTTTAATATCAAAGAATAGTGATTTCATAATAATACTATAATTACTACATGGTACTATATTTCTGAAATTCCCGATACCAATTATGGTTAACTTCTGACTATTGCATCTTATCTTAAGTATCGTAACTATAGGATAGTCTGATAGTACCTGTATAAGAGTATAGTTTCTGGATACAGTATCTTCGTAATTATTTATAGCTTTTTCATATATTTTTTCGATATTTAGGTTACTTATGTTCTTGTTTGGCTCTATGGACTGTGCTAGCATTATGGATGTTAGCAGAAGTATTATCGATGTTATTACGATTATTATAATAGCTATTCTTATTCTTTTTATGAATATTAATGGTATTACTATTTTTGATATCTCGGCCAGATACTTTCCTATTATTAGTATGTCTGCTATGCTTGTTAGAACTAGGGTCGCGAGCTGGGTCGTGTTTGATAGAATTGAAAGTGATAGCTCTAGTGGAGGAATTATCTTGCTTAGTATTGACGTGTATATGAGATATATTGTTCCGGATATGGTTGTTGATAACATTATTATTGGGTTTAGCAGTATGTTAATTATTGATGAGATTATTGAGTATGTTAGTAGTGTTATGTTGACTGTAGTTCCTAGCTGTACTATAGTTTCCTTAAGTGTCTCTATTCTTCCTGGGTCTATTGATAGCAACTTATTGTTTAATGTTGTTAGTATGATGTAGAATGTTGCTGCTATTATTGAAGATATTGTCAGGTCTCTTATGTTGTTTCTCTTCTTAGCTAGCAAGTATGTTATTACTATAATTATTGAGGATATTGCTATTGATAGTTGTATTGTATTCATTTGGATGGTATTACTAGTTTGTAGAGTGTTATGAATGGTTTGAAGAGCATGTTAAGCAGGAGGCTTGTAACGAAGCTTGAGGGTGTTATGTTTGCTCCCATTGAGCTCATTATGTATGCTATCACGTATATTGTTACGTAGAATAGCACTATAGATATTATGAATCTCTTAAAGTTCTCGAACAGGTTTGTCAGTGCTGATGCTCTGTACCATCCTGTTGGTCCTATCTTGCTCTCTACTACCTTTATTATTCCATATATTATAAGCATCCATAGTGCGATTCCTCCTACTATGGATACTATATCAAACGCATACTTGAGAAATGGTGTTACTATGTTCTTGCTTATTCCGGCTATAGATATTGTGTGAGTACTGTTCGTCATTTAACATCACCTAGGCATATTTTTACATAGTACTTAGCGTTCTGTCCAGGTCTGATGCTAAATATCAGGTTATCAAGTATGTACCGAGACAGCTGGTCTCGGCTTCTTATCTCTTCTATCTTTTTTATATGTTTTGCAAATGTTCTTCTTCCGAGTTCTAGAAGTTCTTTAGCTATTGTAGATTTAATTTTCATAGTATCCTCTTTCTCAAGTTTCTTCAAAATTGCTTTCTCTACTACCTTTCTCAAGGCCTCCTCATCTCTTAGAGCCTCTCTACGTTCTATATTTGAGGTTGAGTAGTTGAGTACTACTCTGGAGTTAAGGTATAGTCCGATTATTAGGAGATATAGGAGGTAGTTGCTTATTGTGGTGTATAGTCTTAGATGTTGTTCATATATTCTTAGGGCTATGTATGATTCTTTTGATAGAAATTTTAGATGAACCTTCTTCTTTTCCTCTGGTCCTAATATAGATATTATATCTATTAATCTTCTTATATTTTCACGGTCCTCATAGCTTAGGAACCTGTTTAGAAGCCTGACATCTCTACTTTTCTGGACTCTCCATCCTAACAGTACAAGTCCTTTTACTGTTACGTTATTTCTGTTCTCTACTCTCTCCCATAGTGATCTTGGTATAAATATGCTCGGATTATACGACTTGTTCGGAGTGGGACCTATTGTGGTGATTCTGTGTATAGTTTTTACCTTCATGCTCGATGTGTGGCCAGTTTGAAACTTAATGTAAGTTCAGCTCATGTTCTTCTAAGTTGATGATGTATAGTCACTTCAGGAATGTGCTCGCTGTATATTCTAGTTTTCTGCTTCTATGGCTCCCAATGGAGATGTTATAAAAACTGTAGCAGTGGTATTATCTGATCGTGCTAGTAAGCAAGCCTTCACCTACTGGCAGGAGGGTCGACATGTCTATCATAGATTTCTATGTTAGAACAGTGATTGATGTTAGGTCTATAGGTTCGTCGTTTACGATATATGTGATAGATGATGTTCCTGATGTCGATCTTCCTGATCCATACTGTATATATGAGAGGGGAGTATATAAACGTTACAAATGGTTAACAGAGATCTTCAAGAGGAATAAGCTGGGAGAGGAAGATGACATAATAGAGAAGTTATGGTTAAGATGGTACATGTATTATGGACCTCTCACACCTCTCCTACTGTATGATAAGATTAGCGATATATACGTTGAGGAGAGCTCTATACACGCCTATCATATAGATCTTGGCTTGTGCGAGGTCTGTCTCGAGTTTCCTAGATGTATCAGTGAGAAAGTTACACTTATCGGTAAGCGAAAGAAGGCTATAACATATAAACTTAGTGATTTTGTTAGATATGTGATGTCTAGGATTTCTGAACGTACTTCGAATCCCATTACTGCTTACATGCCTATGGTCTCCGTGACAGACCAGGAGTTCAAGGTACGCTTCTCAGCATCTACCAGGCCCGTATCTGAGCCGTATATACATGTTAGAGTCCTTCCTACTCGTCCCTGGACGTTTGGTGAGCTCATAGTTAGAGGCTCGATTTCTGTTGATGATGCAGCACTTTTATGGTACATGTTTGATAATAAGATACCCATACTCATAATAGGACCAATGGGTGGAGGAAAGACCAGCCTAGCAAATGCTATAACGTTCTGCAGCAACCCAGTGCTATTTAAGGCGCTAATAATGGATGTTGACGAGATGTCTCTCCCAGGTCATAATGTTGTCAAGCTCTTCGAGAGGAGATCGTACGGTCTTGGTGTAAAGGCGATAGCGAAGAGAGACTTGATAGCCCATTCTCTCAGAATAGGTGCAGACTACGTCATAGTTAATGAGGTGAGAACAAGAGAGGAGGTAGCAGCATGGATAGACGCGGTTACAAGTGGTCATGGTGGAGTAACGACGTTCCATGCAGAGAATTTAGAAAAGTTGAAGATTAGGCTTGAAAACATGATAGGGTCTTCAAGTATTGTTGATGAGATAGCTATAGTGAAGATACAGGTAAAGACTAGTATAGAGGAGATTAATGGGACTAGGACATGTAAGAAGATCAGGACGGTATCGAAGATCGTGCCTCCAAGAAACGAGAGAATTGAATATGACGAGATAGCTGTGAGAAGACAGATCATGAGAGAGCTTGTAGGCAAGAGCTATTCTCAGCAACTTAACATTCTCTCGGAGGTCTATAGAGATCCTGAGTCAGTTCTAGGCGCTGTTAGAGAGCTCTCGAAAATATCCGGTTAGGCTAGCTAATTGCCCTGACATGATTTATAAGTATTCTGTAGATGTTCGCGGTTCCTTAGTATACGTTACATATCTTATATAAGCGTGTTAACATCTCTCGTTAATGAGGAGACATGTAATAATATTGGTCTCAGTATTCGTGATAGCCTGCGTAACAACATTTATGACATTATACGTTATGAGCCATCGTAGTCCACATATGAATGCTACCGTGAAAACCTTAAGAAAGGAGGGCATTGTCGAGAATGTTGCTGAAAGCATAGAGAGAGGGCTCACGTTAAGATTCGAGAAGAGCTACTTCTACGTTAAGGATGAGAGAGCAACCTTTCTAGGATTCTTTAAGAAGTTTGGTAGCTCTTCTAGCAATGCAACGCTGAATATCTTACTACGTTGTAAAGGTTTAGAGTATGGTTATGTGAGAAATAGTACACATTTGATAGGATATGCACATGTTCAGAACCTAACAATCACCGTGAAGCTCGATGAGAGACACACCTCATATAACGGTGGGACAGCGCCGTATAGGATGTATGCACGGCTGGATCTCGCTAACGCAACTATTCTGTACGTATTCTCTAACTCTACGTATATGTACTGTCTCGATGGTATATTTATGGTGAAAATGAATAGTACAGAGACTGTGAAAAGCAGAGTAGAGAGATGCTTCAAGCTAGCGGGTTCACCTAGATCTGGCCCACAGCTGCTAGTCTACGTTATGAGTCCACCTATGATGACGAAACTTGAGCTTATAGGGATCAAGCACATATTCACCGCGGCTATAAGCAACGTTGAATATCTAGGTAAGAGAAGTATGAAGGGCATGGTATGTAATATGTATAGTACGAATCAGATTGTTGACTTATCAAATATTCTGAGCAATAGATCACTTATGAGGAAGTTTCTCAGAGATCTTGATGATGCTCTCAGGTTGCATCTCAATATTAGCTATGCCATCACAAGGTTGAGAGATGTTGCAGATATGGTGGCTCTAGCCGGGGTCTCGAAGTGGAATATCACTTCTGAGTTCTGTATAGACAAGAGTGGTCTTGTAAGCTATCTGAGATCGCGTGTATACAACCTTGAGCATTCAATGTTCTCTATAGACGTGAGAGTGAACCTGACAGAGAGCGGTATGAAAGTATACGAGAACTATGTTAATGAGACTCTTCTCAGAGATGCGCTTAGATTAGCGGGTCTAGAGAAAGAGAACGCAGATACTTCAAGAGCTATGAAGGTATCTTTTATAGCGCACGCACCATTCATAGATCCTGTTGCCACAGTATTATCGAGCATTCTTATACTTTCGTTACATCTATATGAGAGTACTAGTATGGAGGTCTCTAACACATTATCGATTAATAATAATCAATTGTGGATATATACATATAATGTTGGTGACACTCCTATTACAGGAATGTTTATACGTGTAGTGAGGAACAATAATGTTATTGGGAAAATATATGTGAGGTGCATCAACCCAGTACCACACGGTTCACTTATAAGGATACATTGTACAGTAATGAGAGGATGTGAGATCGCCATTAACGGAACGGGCAGGTGCATAGTCAGCGGCACAATTGGTAGGTTCCAGCCGGAGGCAAGATATAGTATAATTATCGATGTGAATTTCACGGGAGGTAGTGGAGAATATATTACGACGGTAGTGCCAGCAACTAGAGGTGGTTAGGGTTCTCGTAATGGTGCGGGGGGTGGGATTTGAACCCACGCAGGCCTGCGCCAGCGGGACCTCAACCCGCCCCCTTTGGCCAGGCTCGGGCACCCCCGCGATCTTGCTGTGTGTCTTCTTTCTGCTTATCTTTTAAATCTTTCTCCTCGTGAGGTTTAATAGTTTTAAACTTCTCTGAGAGAGTTACTGTCATGGTAGATGTAGTTGCAGTGGACATCTTTCTAGCCGCTATAGGCGTGTTATCTTGGATTGGTGCTATAATCTATGGTACTACTGGGAGTATTGATCATCTTATTATCAGTATAGTGCTCGACTTTATAGGCCTCATAGTGTATCTAGTGACTCTAGGAATAGTCCTAGGTTATGGACTGCTGTCCAAGTATGGTCTAGATCTAGTGTATGGTGCATATACTGTAGCTGCATCTTATCTCAGCCTAGTTCCAGCATACTTCTTCAAGCGTGGGAGAGCTCTGGGGCCTCGTAGCTCTGCGTAGAGAGTCTGATTTAAAAATCCTTCAGTAGGCTAGTTTTACAGCTATGGGTAGCCACGGTTCGATTACAAAGGCAGGTAAGGTAAGGAGCCAGACGCCTAAGATACCTCCAAAGCCTAAGAAGGATCTTCCACCTAGGAGAAGAAACTGGAGAAACTACAGGAGAAGGATACTCTACGCTCAGCAGGCAGCCTCTGCATAAGCTTTAAAATCCTCTTTCTCAAGCTCTAATATCTGAGCTACGTGGTGGCTATCACTATTCCTGAACCTTTTTCCCGCGTGCGTATAGTTACTAAGGATGGGTCTCAGGTTGAGGGAATACTTCTACCGCGTCCAGAGACTGCTAGTCCTGATGTTCTTGTCGTGAAGCTTCCTAATGGCTATAATGTTGGTGTAGGTGTTGAACGTGTAGAGAAGATAGAGGTTCTTGGAAAAGAGAGCACTAGAAGCGTGGAGATACCTGTCGGTCATCTAGTAAAGTCTGAGGGAGAGCTTCCTCGTGTCAGACTTATTGCTACTGGAGGAACTATAATGTCTAAGGTTGATTATGTGACAGGTGCGGTCTACCCAAGCTTCAGCCTCGAGGATCTCTACGAGCTCTATCCTGAGCTTAGAAACGTTGCGAGTCTGGAGCTCTATAATCTGATGGCTGTGTTCAGTGAGGACTTTACGCCGGAGACGTGGTCTCGCCTAGCAGAGAGCGTGTATAGAGCGTTCCTAGAAGGTTCTGAAGGTGTAGTAGTTCTACACGGTACAGACACGATGCATTACTCTGCTGCAGCACTAGCGTTCGCAGTACGTAATATGCCTGGTCCGGTGGCTCTTGTAGGATCGCAGAGAAGTAGTGACAGGCCTTCAAGCGATGCTTTCGAGAACCTTCTCTCTGCTGTCCTGACCTGTATAAAGGCACCGTTTGCAGAGTCTGTCGTGGTCATGCACTACACAACGAATGATGGTGTGATAGCGGTGCATAGGGGTGTAAAGGTAAGGAAGATGCATACATCGCGAAGAGACGCGTTTGTAAGTATAAACTGTGAGCCACTAGCATACGTATATCCTCAGGAGCTCAAGCTTGAAGTAAGAACACGGAGGTACCTTCCTAGGCATCGTAGAGAGAACATGGTGCTAGACAACAAGTTCGAGAGTAGGGTGGCATTAGTGAAGTTCTATCCTGGAATGGACCCAGAGATAATACATTTCCTAGTAGATAGGAAGTACAGGGGCATAGTAATAGAAGGAACAGGGTTCGGACATGTTAGAAGAGAGCTCCTGGAGCCGATAAGAAGGGCAATAGAGAGCGAGATACCTGTAGTAATAGCGAGCCAGACAATATTTGGAAGAGTTAACCTGAACGTGTACAGGAGAGGAGTAGAGCTACTTAGGCTAGGTGTGATACCGGCAGAGGACATGCATCCGGAGACTGCATACGTGAAGCTCTGTTGGGCTCTTGCAAAGACAGAGAACATGGAGGAGATAAGAAAACTGATGCTGACACCTATAGCATATGAGATAAGCCCGAGAACAGAACCGCACCACTATGTAACGCCACTTGAGGTGAAAGAGCTTATTGAGAAGATCTCGTAACATCTCATAGTAATGCTTGTACTGTCAAGAGACATTATAGACTCATATATAGATGAGGAGCGTATAGTAGAGGCTGTACGTAGAGCGTTGAACGAGATTGATAGAGTCATAATGCCGGACAGAATGGTTTTGATAGATGGAGAACATTGGTGGGGCATAATGCCATGTATCTACCCCTCTAAGCTGTTTATAACAAAGATAGTTAACATAATACCAGAGAACAGAAGCAGGGGTCTATCAACGATCAACGGTGTCATCGTAGTGTTTGATGGAGCCAATGGAGAGCCTCTAGCGATCATGGATGCGAGAGCTATCACGGCATGTAGGACAGCTGCCATGTGTTCTATTGTTGCTAAGTTATGGTCGGGAAACGTTGAGACAGTGTCTATAATTGGTACAGGGTTTCAGGCAAGGTATATAGTGAAATTTCTTATGAAGAACATAAGGTTCAGCAGGCTTGTACTATATAACAGGTCTATAGAGAATCTCAGAAAGTTCTCCAGATTTCTCGAGGATCTCGGTGTAGACCACGAGGTGGCTGAGAACATTAGGAGAGCACATGATGCAGATATAGTGATAGAAAGCACGACCGCGAGAGAACCTGTCATCAGAGGCTCATACCTCGAAGATAGGGACAGATGGCTAATCATAAGCATAGGTGTGTCAGGACCCTCCTACTCTACTGTAGACGAGAAGGCTCTAGATGTCTCACAGCTTATAGTGGTCGATAGGCTGAGTAGCGTTCTCAGAGAAGTTGGAGATCTTAAAAATTATGAGAAGCATAGATCAAAAGTTATCGAACTTCCAACTATCTTAAAGACAGGAGAGGATCTTAGAAGATATAGGAGAGTGCTCTTTAAGTCCGTTGGAATAGCTGTGCTAGATCTCTATACGGTAACAGAGGTGCTCAGAAAAGCGGGAGAGAACATTGTTGCTAACGTACATGTATAGATAATATGCATACTCTGTAACCTCCCTGCACAGTCCTCAAAGGCATCTCTACCTGAAAGTTCTGTGGAAGGCCTCTTAAGATCCTTCTTAGATCCTTCTCGAAAACTATTGTAACTATCTTCCCGTTACTTGACAAAAATTCGATACTTCTTCTAAAGAACTTCTCGTAGAATGCTATGCTTGATCTCAGCCTAAGGCCACGTGGAGGATCTGTTACTATTAGATCATAGTTCTTTCTTAGTTTTATATTGAAGAAGTCTGATAATATTATTAACATTCTATCATATATTTCAGATAATAACGCATTCCTTATAGAGTTTAATACCGTTACTCTATCTATATCGATACACGTAGCATAGGTGCAGGGCCACATCCTTAAATACTCTATAGGTATCGTTAGACTTCCACAGAAAGGATCCAACATTTCTCTGCTTCTTCCAGCTATTATAGACATTGCCGCAGCAATTATGGGATGAATCGACGCTCTTGATTTATAGTACGTATACCATCTTCTATAGAGGGGTTGAAATGTACCTACATTAAGCGATACTATGTATCTGTTGCTCAAGAAACGTATTGAGAGATCAACGTCTCCTAGCGATCTTGATAATTTACATTTAAAAAGTCTCTGAATTTCTCTTAATATCACCAGAAGACGCTTTCGTTTTACTCCCTGCCCTCTTGCCGAGACTATTGATTCTTTTGTTACTATTCCATCAAGTTCTATTAGTGCTTTTCTACAATTTATTCGAAATTCCTTCATAGATCTTGAGTAAGGTATCTCTATTAGCATCCTCTCGAGCCGTGTTATTGTCTGCAGTCTTCTGAGCTTCTGTACATTATGTTCGTCTGTATCCAGAATTAGCAATCTATCGTCTAACTTTTCCACGCTGCACTCCACATTTTTCAATTTTATTTCTAGAGCAACCACCTTATAAAGGCCGGGCAAAGTCTCAAGTATGATACGCATGAGGATCCTTATAGCTGGTAACGATCCACAGATATTAGTCTTAGCGTATTACATACTTAAGTTAAGTACCGATCATGATGTTACGGTAGCGTATACACGTGAGGATAATCCTTTTAAAGATGATGTTCTAGGTCTTACATCTCCATATACTGAGAGACATCTATCAGCTCTAGGTTGCAGGATTGAGCATCTAAACAAAGTCAATGTAGACCTGTACGATCTCAAGATAGATTTCCTAGAGTACAAGATCGAGAATCTTGAAAAAGGAGACTATATCTTAGGCCTAGGTCCCATAGAGATACGTCTCTCAGAAAAATTGAGGCTTCCCATGTATCCCGAGGACACTAGGGAAATCGATAGTGATGTCATCAGGTACGTTAGAAGAAGAATCGAAACAAAGAGAAGATACAGACCGATCAGAGTCACATACGGTATAGGACATATATCTAGGCCAGATCTCAGAATAGGTTATGGAGCAATATCAAGATACTTCAACACGGCAACAGTTTTTAAAGATCCTTCATGTATATATAGACACTGTATATACCTGGCAGCGCTGCTGACGACGAAGAGACTAGAGAATGCTCATAACTTTCCGGCATGGTTCAACATAAAGTTTGGAGATCTCGCACTGACTAAATATGGCCCATCTAGCGAAGAGATAACTGAGAGAGGGATATCTCCGACAGCTATAGTATACACGGTGGATGATGCCTATGTTAAGGTGATATCTATCTACAAAAGTTGTCCGTTAGCATTTCAGTGTGTGGGACCGTCGGACATAGTGGTTAGTAAAGTAATTTTGCTGTATGGTATTGTGTCTAGCTCATTGACGGAGGCTCTTGTACGTTTGCTTGCTGTTCCCTCTTTTTCCGATGTTTGTAGGTCGTGGCTTGACTCTATTATAGAGATGATAGTTAGAGAGTGTTTCTGGCTTATTCACTTTTAACGATAGTTGTCTAATATAGTATTAACGTTGTTTTGTATGTTTCTGTTCTTTTTCCTGACTTTTACATTATTCCTCCACTCTATCAGGAACCTTATAATTATGAAGTGATGCATACCTGTTATACTGGTTCTACAGTTGTTAAAATGTACACTGGGTGCACTGTTACCCAAACTATTTACGTGACTCTGCGTAATATTATTAAGGGTGTATACGTCGGAGAACGGTAATGGTTATCCTATAGTCATAACTTCAGACCGCGCCACAATGACTAACTACAGCGAGTTCAATGCCTTAGGGTTCCTTCTATGTCTGCCACAGCGTATTCTTCCGTCTCCTATAGCTAGGTTCTTTGTTGCTCCTCGTTTGAGGGTTTCTAAGGATGGTAGACCGAATGTGCTTCCTTACGCTCTTAGAAAGATTGAGGCTGCTTTATATATGCATGGGTTTACAGATAGTGACTTCATAATAACTACTCCAGAGATGCTTAGTAGGTTTGTTGGTCCTAGTACGAGAATTGTTGCTATACATGTTCTAGATCCGTTAGGTCTCGCTCCTGTGAGCTACACGTTGAGGGCACTCTTTGGCGGTGGCCAGACTTGGACTCAGAAGCTGTTTCTTGAGCTTGCTGAGAAGGTGAGGAAATTGAAGGAGAGGTACAGGTTCACGTTCATAGCAGGTGGTCCAGGAACGTGGCAGCTGAGAGACGTTTATAAGAGATTTGGTATAGATCTTCTCGTACATGGTGAAGGTGAGATAGTATTTCCAGAGATATGTAGGAACATTCTGAACGGTGAGAGAATAGAAGGAGAAGTTGAAGGGGGCTCGGTGCCTCTGGAGCTGATCCCTCCTATCCGTGGTCCATCGAGAGGCGGGATGGTTCAGATAACTAGGGGGTGCCCGCGTAGGTGTAGGTTCTGTAATCCTACGATGTTTAACTTTCGCTCGATCCCGCTCGAGGTCATAGATAAGGAGCTCAAGGTTAACAAGCAGGCTGGATACAGACTACAGAGCCTGGTCACAGAGGACGGGCTCCTCTATGGTGCACGAGGAGTGATAGTTAACAAAGATGCTCTGAGAAAGCTGATAAAGGTTCTAAAAGAGAACGACGTGAGAGGAGACTTCTGCCATGTCTCCATTGCTGCAACGGTCCAAGCACCTGACATAGTTGAGGAGTGGGCTAGAGAGAACGGGCATCTAGATGACTGTGCATTTCCTCAGGTTGGTCTTGAGACAGGTAGCCCAAGACTGCTTAAGATATATATGGCTGGCAAGGCTGCACCATTCAGGATAGAACAGTGGCCGGAGCTGGCGGAGGAGGCTACGGAGATAATGAATAGATATCACTGGTATCCATGTTATACTCTGATACTGGGTCTCCCAGAGGAGACTGAGGACGATGTGAAGGCTACGATAGACCTTATAAAGAAGTTGAAAGGTAGGAGGTGCTGGATCTTTCCACTCCTCTTCGTGCCCATGGGAGGATCAGCACTGGAGGATCGAGACTTTGCAAACGTTAGAGCCTTGACAGAGGACATATACGTTGAAGTCATATATCAGATGCTTGATCATAATATCGATTACACATTATCGATACTTGATCTCTTTGTAAGTAGAATAAAGAATAAATTTGCAAGAAACATAATGAGAAAGTTCATAGGTAACAGTGTTAGATCACTGATAGGCGTTAAGGAGGAGGTTAGGAGAAACTTTCCAAAACTCTTAGAGATGGCTAGATCTGTCGACCTCAATAATCCTATAACGCTGAGCAGATTAGTGATAGGATGGGTGATTAATAAGTTTAAGAACAGGTAATGATCTAGTGAGGAGAGATGAGCTTGAGACTTCCAGAGGAGGGAGAGCTGATCAAGATAGAACATGGAAAGTGGACCGTGCCAGATAGACCGATAGTAGCGTACATAGAGGGTGATGGTATAGGCCCCGAGATTGTTAAGCCAACTATAGAGATAGTGAACGAGGCGGTACAGCTGTGCTATGGCTCATCTAGGAGGATAGTATGGGTCAAGCTGTATGCTGGCGATGAAGCTGAGAGGATGTATGGTACCAGGCTTCCTGACGAGACCATAAGGATGCTTGAGCTGGTAAGGGTGCTCCTGAAAGGTCCTCTATATACTCCTCCTGGAGGGGGCTGGAGAAGCATAAACGTATATATTAGGCAGAAGTTTGACCTCTACGCCAATATTAGGCCCATAAAATATTTTGAAGGTCTTCCCTCGCCTCTTCGAGAGCCCGAAGGCATAGATATGGTCATATTCAGAGAGAACACGGACGACCTCTACATGGGGATAGAGTGGCCCTGGAACAGCGAGGAAGCTAGGAAGATACGTGAGTTCCTGCGAAGAGAGTTTGGGGTCGAGCTTCCTGAAGATACTGGCATAGGGATCAAGCCCATGAGCAGGTTCAAGACTGTGAGAATAAGCAGGCTAGCACTGAGCTATGCTATACAGACTGGTAGAAGAGTAGTGACTGTGGTTCATAAGGGAAACATCATGAAGTTCACGGAGGGAGCTTTCAGAAACTGGTTCTACGAGACTGCACTCTCCGAGTTTAGGGACCATGTGGTGACTGAGGACGAGGTCCGTGAGGTCTATGGAGGCAAGATTCCTGAAGGAAAGGTCCTGGTTAATGATAGAATAATGGATAACATGCTTCAGCAGATAATTCTGAACCCAAGAAGCTACAGCGTCATACTCTGCCCTAACGTGAACGGTGACTATCTCAGCGATGCTGCGGCAGCGCTGGTCGGCGGTGTCTCCGTTGCTCCAAGCGCTAACATTGGTGATAGTGCGGCACTATTCGAGCCAGTTCATGGTACAGCACCTGACATTGCGGGCAAGGGCATTGCTAATCCTACAGCAATGATACTCTCTGCTTGCCTTATGCTGGAGTACATGGGCTGGCTGGAGGCTTCAGACCTCGTGAAGAGGTCTCTCCAGGAGGTTATAAGGAGTGGAAAGGTCACGCCGGATCTTGCAAAGCATAGAGGAGTCAGGCCGCTCACTACGGAGGAATTTAAGAGGGAGGTAATAGAGACTATGCGATGTCTGAGGTAGATCAGATAGGTAGGATAGGTAAGATGATAGAAGAGCTAAAGAGAACCTTAGAGGACATGAATAGGAGAACAAACATCATAAATGAGGATTTTGC
The DNA here is from genome assembly GCA_013153275.1 of Thermoproteota archaeon. Lineage (GTDB taxonomy): Archaea > Thermoproteota > Thermoprotei > Thermoproteales > Thermocladiaceae > JAADER01. Next base: position 9,067 of record JAADER010000004.1, on the reverse strand, counting down.
GTCAGCAATAGCAAGATTCGTGAACACGCTATGGACATCGCTCAAGGTACCTGAAGACGTCAAGATAAGGCTTCTAGAGATGACACTCGACTACGTTCTCAGGGCAGCTCTGAGAGTGAGATATCCTTCAAGAACCTCCTGTAACGATAGTGATCTTCCGAGGGAGTACGTGATATGACATCTCTAAGAGAACAAGCATATAGGTGCGTACTATCCTGCGTATTTAAAGCATCAGACAGATGTTTCAAACTCTCAAGCGGAAAATTGAGCCCCTACTATATAGACCTTAGGAGAATACTCTTCGGCGATCCTCGCTGTCTCGAAGTTGTGTCAAGAGCAATATATGAGGAGTTTCTGAGAAGCATGAGCTTTGACATACTTGCATGCAAGGCATTAGGCGCAGTTCCACTATTAGTAACGTTATCGCTGATAACGAAGAAACCAATGCTGGTTCTGAGGGAGAAAGCTAAGGAACATGGTATGGGTGGCAATCTTGTCGGGCCAATAGAGCTCGTGAGGGATAGACAGGTAGTGATAATAGATGACGTATGTACGACAGGTTCAACAATACTGCAGGTTGCTAGGACTGTGAGAGAGCTTGGAGGAAACGTTAAATACGCAATCGTTGTAGTGGATAGAGAGGAGGGCTGTAGAGATAATCTTAGAAGAGAGAGTATAGAGCTGTTAAGTCTGTTCACTAGAACGGACCTCGGAATATCCGATGACTGGCTAAGAGAGGCATATGATAATCTGTGCAGAGAGGCGTAGGAGCCCTATCTGAAGAGCTCTATAGTGTGCGCAAGCTCCTCACAACCATTAGACAGCACTATGAACGTGTCCTCAAACTGTGAGACATAACCGTGCTTCTCCTCCACAAGCATTGGATATGCGTAGAGTATGTTCTCCTCTACGAGCTTATTAATAAGCTCGTTAATGTTGTGATACTTGTCTTTTAGCCATCTTGGCGTGAAAGGCAGGTGGTCATTTACTTGCACTATATCGTTTATTATATTGCCATACTTTTTCTGTGCTTTCTTTAATTGTTTTGCCGATGTTGTCTGTAGTCTATATATGGTATATGTTGGATAGTCGACGACGACTCCCGCACCGTTCGTGGCAAAGGGCTCTATTGCATATATCTCTCCTTCAAGTACGTGTCTTTCATCTCCGTTGTCGACGTTTGGTATTGACTTGCCTGCATGGAGCTCGTATCTTCTTATTAGGTGTCCTGTCAGGTTCTCTATCGGTTTGAATCCGTGAAGTTTTATTGTCTTCTCTATTGCGGCTCCTATCTTTCTCACAGGTACTCCATGTTTTAGTACGTGTCTTACTGTTTTTAATGCTTCTAGTGCTGCTTTGAGGAGGTTCTCATATATTGGATCGAAGCTTACTGTTACTGCTGCATCGACTATTAGTCCATCTATATGTGCTCCAACATCTATCTTTACGACACTTTTTTCAGGTATCGTGAGGTCGTCGTCTATCTTTGCTGTGTAGTGTGCTGCTACGTCATTTATGCTCACGTTCACTGGGAATGCTGGTCGCGCTCCCTGGCTCCTTATGTAGCTCTCGAGGTCCTCGCATAGATCAAGCACTTTCATTCCTGGTCGTGCTATGTTGAGCGATCTGTTGAGCGTCCTGTGTACTATCTCTCCTACCTTCCTGAGAGTCTCTAGCTCTTCTCTGCTTATCATGTTCTCACTTCTAGTTAGCGAGTCTATGATTTAACGAATTCTTCTAAATGTAAAGAAACATTTAAGATTAGGTGAAGCACGTAGAGCGCTCAGGAGGTAGGTCATGGGAGCCTTGACCATAGCCGCCAAGTACCTGATCGTAGCGTCATTCGAGGTTCAGGGATCTGTAGACAAGCCTGACATAATAGGAGCCATATTCAGCCAGACTGAGGGCCTGCTAGGGGCGGATCTGGATCTGAGAGAGCTGCAGATGATGGGGAGAGTGGGCAGGATAGAGGTTGAGATAGAGAGAAGAGGAGACAAGACTAGCGGCAAGATATATGTTCCATCAAACCTGAACAGATATGAGACGGCTCTGATAGCTGCTGCATTGGAGACCGTTGACAGGGTCGGTCCATATGCTGCAAAGGTGAAGATCGTGGAGATAAAGGATCTGAGAGAGGAGAAGAGAAAGCGCATACTTGAGAGAGCCAAGGAGCTTGCAATGAAGATACAGCATGAGGTTCTGCCAGACAGCAAGGAGCTGATAAACAAGCTTATCGAGGCTGTTAGCGAGGCGGAACTTATAAGATATGGACCTGAAGGTCTTCCGGCTGGTCCCGATGTCGATCGTGCTGATACGATAATAATTGTTGAAGGACGTGCAGACGTGTTGAATCTTCTGAGACATGGATACAGGAACGTCATAGCTGTTGAGGGCGCTAGTGGGGGGATTCCTAAGACCATAATAGAGCTCTCACGTAAGAAGACGACTATAGCATTCGTCGACGGCGATAGAGGGGGAGAGATGTTGCTTAGAGAGCTGATAAAGGTTGCAGACATCGACTACATAGCGCGTGCACCACCAGGTAAAGAAGTTGAGGAGCTTACGGCTAAGGAGATAGCCAAGTGTCTACGCAACAAGATACCTGTCGAGGAGTATCTAGCTCAGATAAGAGAGGAGATAAAGCCTAAACCTGTAGAGAGACCGCAACCACAGCCAGTAGAGACTACTGAGAGAAGAGAGCAGAGGGCGGAGGCGAGGCAGCAGGTCCAGGTTGAGGTTGAGCAGAAGCCTGTGCAGGCCCAGCCAGTACCTATACAGGTACCTTCACCGCCATCTGAGGCGAAGGCGGAGGCTTTTGAGGAGGTTGCAGAGAAGGTTGAGGTTCCTACACATGTGTTAGAGGAGGTCAAGAAACTAACTGGTACGTTAGAGGCAGTACTCTACGACGAGTCCTGGAACGAGATAAAGAGAGTCCCCGTAAAGGATCTCATAGACGTGCTTCAGCAGCTAGATAATGTCAAGGCTATAGTTATGGATGGAGTATGTACTCAGAGACTGGTAGATACTGCTGCTGGGAAGGGTGTTAAACTGATAATTGCCTCGAGAATAGGAGGGATAGCTAAGATGCCTGAGAACATGAAGATAGTGACCATAGACGAGGTCCTCAAGCAGCAGGAGGCTACTGTCAGCTGAAGAACTCTGTTATTGACTTTGCCCTCTTTCCGCTAAGTAACATATCTTCTCTTACACCAAAGACCTGTAATATCCTCATTGCTGCTGGAATGACCTGATGCTCAATGTAGTAATCTACGTCTATCTCTCTGATGTCCTTCACTAAGATGTACGGTTTCGCTCTATATGCAATCTTTCCTCCTCCAGACTTAACGATGACGTAGCCTATTGTGTCTCCTTTAGAGACCTTGAACCCTGCCTCTACTAGCTTCTTTGCAGCATATACGTGAGGTGTTATCGTCTTGTACTCGTTGAGGTTCTTGTCAAGCGTCTTCCATATTATGACGTCGTCTATATCGAACTCGTAGTTTTTCAATTTCTTTATGACCGAGTGGACGTACCTTATAGCCTCGTCTATGTTACCTGTCTTGAGAACTATCTCCGCAACCTTCTCCTGAGTCTCCTTAGCAATCTCTGCCCAGTCAGCTCTCACAGCCTCGAAGCCAACTATGTCTATCCTATCATCCTCTGTGAGCCCTACATATCTCTTCTTTGCTTCTGTGAATATTATCTTCTTATACACCTTCTCTAGCTTTATCTCGAAGCCGAGCTCCTTCTCTACGAACTCTACAAGCTTGCTTATCTTCTCAGGATCGTTACGTACGAAGAGGCTGTCAGTGTCTCCGTATATCACTTCTAGACCTATCTTCTTTGCATAGTTGAGGACAGTCTTCATTATGTGTCGAGCCCATGCAGTAACTGCCTCTGCTACCTCTCTCTTGTACCATCTTGCTCCAACCCATCCACAGTATCCGTACATTGCGTTAGCCATTATCTTCAATGCTTTCTGTCTCTCGTCGAGAATTATGTAGTCAGGACTGTCTCTAGGAAGCTTCTTCATCTGCTCGCGGACCTCTTTCCTCTTAGTCATCAACTCCACAAGTATATGCTTGTATAGTCCTGGAGGCTCCTTTCTAAACCTGTGCTTGACCTCTGGCGCCTCATAGTAGTCTGGGTACTTGTCCCACTCTGAGGGATCTATATACGTGTCAGGCGATACGTTGTACTTAACCATTATGTTAGGATACATGCTTGTGAAGTCGAGAACAGCAACATTAGTGTGAAGACCCGGCTTGGGTTCTAGGACTATGGCTCCCTTGTAGCTCTCGTAGGGTCTCTCTACCCTGTTTGGTGCAAGCTCGTTAAGCTTGAAAGCTCTGAACATTATCATCCACTCAACACGCATTCCGACAGATGCTGCACCAACCTGGTCAAGCGGTAGTCCTGAGATGTATGATAGCTGTATGAGAAATGGTACGAACTTCTCGCCAAGCTTATATGTGCTGTATACGTCCTGTTCAGCGTACTTGATTAGTAACTCTCTCTTGCTCTTATCGTCCCAGTACTCATATATTCTATGACCAGGTATGATTATCCTCTTCTCTCTTGGCAGAATTCCGAAATAGTCAGCAACGTAGTCAAGACTCTTGATCTTTATGTCAGGAATCTCCTCAATAATGTTGTAGAGATCAACGTTTGCTCTACCAATAACTGACCAGTGACCATAAACGCTCTGCTCAGGTTTCCCGCCTGTCCTCGTTACAGCTAGCTTTACTCCTATCCTCTCTGACCTTCTGACCAGGTATGGCCAGTCAAAGTTGTTTGAGTTGTATCCAAGTATGATGTCTGGATCATATGTTTGAACATAGCTTACGAACTCTTTAATTATCTTTCTATCATTCTTATCATCATCCGCTATGAGCTGCGTGAGCCTTCCCTCGTCATTGTAGAGTGATATTATGATTACGGGATCACGCTCAGGATGTGGGGTTCCTCTAGGGTTATATACCTCTATGTCAAATGCTAGGGTCCTCGTCTTAGGTATATCCGTTCTGTCGTGGAGAGTGTATGGTCTGGTCTTTGCTAGAACTATCCTATCAACCTTCTGATCTGGATACTCTTTTCTATCTATCTCCTCTACATAGTCTACCCTTATCCATGAGCTTGGACGTAGGTCATGATCTATCAGGTACCTCATGTAGAACCTTATGTCAGCCTCTACGACGTCCTCGACCTCAGGCATCTCCTTGACAAGCTCTCTCAGCTCTCTGACCTTCTCAGGAATCTTCGCTATTATCTTCACTACGTTTCTCTCCTTTCCGAAGAGCTTCTTCACATGTCTTTCTGTTCCTATTATTCCTTTTGCCTCAAGTCTCTTTCTTATCCTCTCCTCTGCAATAGCTGGGTCCTGGTCTTTCTTGAGTAGAGCGTAAAAGTAGGGTCTGAATCCTCTATCTATGAGGAGGGTCCTGTTTCCATTGCTATCTATTCCATATATCCTGAGCTCAAGCCCCTTCTTACCTATCGCGTACGTAATATCTAATAGCCAGAGCTCTATATCAGGCATGTTGCTGAGGTATCTCTAGCTGAGAAACATATTAACCTTATTCTACTAATACATCAATGAGCATCATTAACTAAATGGCAGATTAGGCTTTATAAGACCGACATAGTAGTCTAAGACAGATGTCAAGCAGCGACACTTCAAGAGGAGGTGTAAGCAAGGCGGAGATAGAGGAGCGATTGAAACAGGCCCTGTACTACCTCACCAGAGTAGTCCAGGACATGGGAGTACCCAGAAACATACGGAGAGCAGCAAGCGAGGCGATCCGAGTACTCATGAACCCAACACTGAGTCCTGGAGTCAAGGCATCAATGGTGATAAGCATACTAGATGATGTTCTCATGGATCCAAACATGCCTCTGTTTAGTAGGGTAATATTCTGGCAGGTAATAAGCATACTCGAGCAGATAAAAGACATAGTCTAGCTCTCTAGTACTCTTCTGACAATAGTATACACCTCCCAGACAACATCACGAACATCACGATCTGTCCGCACCACAGGAAGCCCCAGCCTCGTCGCAATATCTAGATATTTCTGTCGAATTCTAGACAAGGTCTCTATATCTCTTTCAAATATTTCTCTACTAGACTTTCTATGTAACCTCTCTCTGATTATCTCAGGATCTGCATCAAGCACTATTGTCAGGTCAGGATCTGGTACATATCTGTTAAGCTCCATTATCCATTTCTCGTCAATACCCATCTCTGATTGGTACACGATGGTCGAGAGCTTGTATCTCTCCTGGAGGACTATCAGGCCCTGCTCAAGTCCTCGCTTAACGATGTTATAATAATGGTAGTATCTATCAGCTGTGAACGTTAGCGCATAAATATGTGGAGGATCTACCTTCTCTCTGAGAAGCCAGTCCCTTATGAGTCTCCCGATCGGTGATCGAGATGGCTCGGCCGTCACGAGGACCCTATATCCTGACCTTTCTAAAATTTTTGATAGTTCAAGTATTATTGTGCTTTTTCCAGTACAATCAGGACCTTCAAACACTATCCACTTCACAGCTCTCCTGATGTTTGTGAGGAGATACATTTTAAAAAAGTGTCATGGTAATGTAACACGTGAAGACGAGTATCAACGTAGCAATAGTAGGTGTAGGAAACTGCGCAAGCGCACTAGTACAAGGAGTGTACTACTATCAGGCCGTAGCTAAAGAGGAGAGACCAACAGGCATCGTGTTCGAGAAGGTTGGACCATATACTATAAAGGACATAAAGTTCGTAGCGGCATTCGACGTTGATCAGAGAAAGATAGGTAAGGACCTTGCAGAGGCAATATTTGCACCACCTAACAACGCTCTCAAGGTCACAGACGTTGCACCACTAGGAGTTAAGGTAAAACCTGGAGTGCTTCTCGACGGAGTTGCAGATCAGCTTAAGAATACGTTCATACCGGTAACAGAGACCACGCTCGAGGACGTCGTCAAGGAGCTACAGGCATCTAACACGCACATAGTGATAAGCTATCTACCAACAGGAGCTCAGAAAGCATCAGAAGCATATGCAGAGGCTTGTCTACGTGCTGGATGCGCGTTCGTAAATGCGATGCCGGCAATGATAGCAAACCATCCAGAGATACCTAAGAAGTTTGAAGAGAGAAGACTACCACTCGCAGGCGATGACATACAGAATCAGGTAGGTGCAACAGTGCTACATAAGTCGATAATACATCTACTACATATCAGAGGAGTCAAGATAAAGCATACGTACCAGATAAACATCGGTGGAACGCCAGACTTCCTGAACCTGATGTATAGGAGGGAACAGAAGGAGAAGACCAAGACTGAGGCCGTGCTGAAGATGGCTGAGGGTCAGGAGTTTCCAGCATATATAGCACCTGTAGCATATATACCATTCCTAGAAAGCAAGAAGATAGCACACATGCTCATAGAGGCATGCGGCCTCGCTGGCGTGCCAATAAGGATAAGAGTGGACCTGGAGGTGTATGATCCATGGAACAATGCTGGAATAATGGTGGACGTTATCAGGATAATGAAGCTAGCACTTGACAGAAACGTTGGAGGGCCAGTATATAGTCTATGTGCATGGGCGTTTAAGAACCCGCCAATCCATGCTCCACCTGAGGTAGCTAGAAAATGGGTAGAGGAGTTCATAGAAGGCAAGAGAGATAGATAAGCTATCTTAGAAAGTCCTCCAGGGAAGTCACTCTCACTATAGCAGACTCAGCCAGCTCCTGAGCCCAGGAAGGAAGCCTCTTCCTGGCTATGACATACTCCACGAGGTCCCTAACCTTCTCACACTCTTTCTCATCTTTGATCTGTTCATAACATATCTTTACTAGGTACCTACTACGTGCCTTAAAGAGCTCCTCATCCATACGTATCCTACGGCACTCATGGTCGTAGGTCCATCCTCTCTCTAGATCTCTAAGGTGCAGGTATAGGTGTGCAGCAGCTCTCTTGAGGTCCATAGGTCCTGAAGATACGTACATCTTCTCGTAACGTGCATAACAGGAGTCACGTCCCATATATATGTTCACCATATTGCTCTAGCTATCTCCTAGAGATCTCTTAAACATGTGCTATGTAGACGTGATGTATATGTTTACGATGGTGAAGAGTTAACAATATTATCTCGATACTCTGTAAATTATGTTGAGATGGGGGTCTCAGGTATTGCGGATCTTCCTCTACATGATGGATATGTTCCTAGGTGGTTATTTGAGCGCATGAAGAAGCTCTCTTACCTAATTATTAACATAATGTTAGAGGAGTTCGGTCCAAGAGAGACGTTGAGAAGGTTCAGCAATCCAGTATTCTTTCAAGCATTTAACAACATCATAGGAATGGACTGGGACAGCTCAGGAAGCACAACCGTAACCTGCGCGGTGCTGAGAGAGTCAATTAACAGGAGCGACCTTCCTATCAGGATACTTGGAGGAAAAGGCAAGCTTGCACTCAAGGTTCCTGAGGAGATCGATAAGCTTCCTGAAAGGTTCAACATTGAGAAAGAAAGCCTAAAAACAATATCGAGACTCGTGGCAAAAGTGGACAACGTAGCATTACAGGACGGGTACCAGCTCTATCATCACTCGATCATGGTAAGCGAGGACGGATCATGGGTCATAGTCCAGCAAGGTATGAATCCAGAGTTAAAGCTTGCAAGAAGATACCATTGGTGGATGGATACTACCTTTATAAGAGATCCTCACAGTGGAATATGTGGAATAAAGCACGAACATGCGCTAAACATGGTGAGCTCACGCAGCGAGAAGGCGCAGAAGACGATTATGGATCTCCTACATCAGGATACTAGCAAGGTTGTGAGAGATCTCGTACAGTTGAAAGCGTTGTTGAGAAGATATAGAAGCGGTAGCCGGTCAATACTGGAGTACATAGACTCAGGAGGTAGCACATACTATCACCCATATATCAGTAGTAGCATGATCTCAAGGTTATCAAAACTAGAACTTGACCGTAAAGTGTTAGAGAAGGCTAGAAACGCCCAGAGATTCGATGAGCTCCTCTTAACTAGAGGGCTCGGTCCAAACACGATGCTGGC
>JAADER010000009.1 GCA_013153275.1 Thermoproteota archaeon | reverse complement strand
CACTTACCACACGCTAGACACTTCTCAGGATCCACATATCTCGGGTTAACTCTTATCTTCGCCTTAAACTTTCCAGGAGATCCATATACTTCTAGAACCTCAGCGTTAGTATATATCTTTATGAGCGGGTTAGCCCTCGCTCTCAGTCTACCAAGTATGAACTCTATACCACAGTATGGTGGGCACATCTTTGGAAAGTATCTCGCAAGCTGAGCAACCTTACCACCAACATATGGTCTTTTCTCGACTACTATCGCCTCTATTCCCATGTCAGCAACATCTACGGCAGCTGTCAGACCAGCTATTCCAGCACCAATTATGAGAACTCTCTTAACTCTATCAACCTCTATCTCCTTTGGAATCTTCTCAGCAACCTTTACTCTCGCAACATATGCCTTTATGAACGTCAGAGCCGCCTCTAGAGCTCTCTGCTTATCATTACGATGAGCCCATGCAGCCTGCTCTCTAATAGGTGCAACCTCTATCCATAGCGGACTGATGTCAGGAACTGCGTTAGTTATCTTCTCTCTAGCGATATCCAGAATATATCTTGGAGAACATCCTGCAATAACTACACGCTCGATCTTCTGCTCCTGAAGATCCTTAACAACCTCGTCAAGATCGTAACAGGACTTTATGAATTTTACAAGCTCAACACCCTCTATCTTTTTCACATCCTCAGCAAGCTTATTGACATCTATCACCTCCGTAACGGCCTTACAAGTGCATATATAAACGCCAACTTTAGTCATGTAACTCAAGGAGAAACTTACGCGGACTAATTTTTCAGCTTTATCAAGATCTAGAGAAAGTAAAGACCTCAGAAACTACAAAAACTACTTACCAGACTCCTTACCAGCCTTCGCCTTAGCTCTACCAATAACAACACGCCTAGTAATACCAGTTGGATCATACTTAGCAGTCATGATCTCTCTCAGAGCGGCAAGAACCTTAGCGGGATTAGCCTTACGAGGACAGTGCCTAGAACATTCCATACATTGATCACATATCCAGGGAGAGAGCCTTCTCGCAATCTCGTCGAAGAGACCGAGCCCAGCTAACAACATGTCAAGCCTCGGCATTCCAGGAACTATGTCAGATAGAGGACACACAGATACACAGGTTGCACACTGCATACAGGCCTTAAAGTCAACACCATACCTCTTAATGAACGCATTATACAGTTCCTCATCAAAGCTCTGTGATAGATCTAGTATACCTGCCTCAGCTGTCACATAAAGAATCTGTGTTGAGAACCTTAAAAAAAGTACCACGCTAGACTTCAAGAGTCTAGACACTAGTCAAATACATAGGTGTAGTATATAGATGTAGAAGAGAATAAAATTAGGATTAAAAGATTAGGAATAGACTGTGCTAGTTTTGTTGTGTCTATTGGACTGTTTTTACGGTACTAGCTGTATGTATGGTCTTGTGAATACCTTCCACTCTCCTGTCTTTGGATCAAATACTGAGTTCACGAAGCACTTCCAGTTCTGGTCGTCAACGTTTGGATAGTCTGCTCTATAGTAGTATCCTGGCCATCTGGTCTCCTTTCTGAACATCATGTGTCTTATGTGTGCTTCTGCCGTCCATACTCTGTGTACTAGCTCCCAGCATCTCATGAGGTCATGTAGATCTCTCGCTCCTAGCTTGTCGAGGTCCTCCTTTAGCATGAGTAGTAGCTCTAGTCCTCTCTGTAGCATGTGCTCATTTGTGACATACCACATGGAGAATCCTGCTGCGTACTCGCACATGATCTTGTGCAGTCTTCTTAGTCCCTGCTGTGGTAGTATGTACTCGAATGATAGGTCTGGTCTTGTTGTTGTTGCCTTGCCCTTCTCAAATCTCTCTAGTGGCTCAAATATCTTTGTCTTGAGGCTCTCTATGTACTGGTCGTCCACTGTTGGCTTGTAGTCTGCTGCCTTCTCTAGCACGTACTTGACTGCTGCCTTTGCTGCTATTCTGCCCTCTGTGAATGATCCGCTGGAGAACTTGTGTGCTGAGGCACCTACTGCGTCTCCGCATGCGAAGAGTCCCTCAATTGTCGTCATTCTGTTGTATCCCCACTGGTACTCTGGTGGTGCTACATCTTCTGGTCCGCTTACCCATGCTCCTGCACATCCTGCGTGTGAGCCCATTATGTATGGCTCAGCTACCATCAGCTCGGATGGCTTCTCTGCTGGGTCTAGATTGAGGCATGCCCATAATAGTGCCTGTGATGGTGTCATGTCTAGGAAGTCCTCCCAGCACCATCTCTCCTTCGCTGCTCTCTCCTTTGGATCCTGTACCTCCTTTATTGCTAGGTCGTGTCTCATGAATATTGGTCCTCTGCCCTCCTTTAGCTCCTCTAGCATTATGTGGTTTCTCAGACATGTTGGCAGTGGTGTTGCCTCCACATACGGTCCGAACTTGTCCTTCATCTGCTTGAGCTTCTCAATTCCTCTTGAGAAGTAGTCCTCACCTAGTGCGTTTGTGGCCTTGCACTTTAGGAATAGGAAGTATGCTCCTACTGGGCCGTAACCGTCCTTGAATCTCATTGGTACGAATCTGTTCTCCATCTGTGTCATCTCTGCTCCCATCATTATCATCATTGCATATGCGCTGCCACTGTCCCATGGTGGGTACCATGTCCTGCCCATTCCCTCTCCGTGAGCTCTTGGTCTAAATATGTGAACTGCTCCTCCTGCTGCCATTATAACTGCCTTTGCGAGGAAGACGTAGAGCTTTCCGTCCCTGACTCCAAATCCTATTGCTCCAGCTACTCTGTTTGGATTGTTCTTGTCTGGTAGGAGGTGTGTTATGAATACTCTCTCATATAGTGCGTCTACTGACTTCTTTGCTGCCTCAGCTACTATTGGCTTATAGGACTCTCCTGATATGAGTATCTGCCATCTTCCCTCTCTTAGGTACCTTCCTGTCTTTGGATCCTTATATATTGGTAGTCCCCACTCCTCGAATAGGTGCACTGTTGAGTCCACGTGTCTTGCTACGTCATATATTAGGTCCTCCCTGACTATTCCCATCAGGTCTGTTCTGACATATCTGACATAGTCCTCTGGCGTGTTCTCGTTCCATCTCATTCCTAGGTACAGGTTTATTGCTGATAATCCAGCTGCAACTGCTCCGCTTCTCTCTGTTGCTGCCTTCTCTACCATGACTATCTTAAGCTTTCTACCCCAGTACTTGGCCTCGTATGCTGCTCCACAGCCTGACATTCCGCCGCCTATGATTAGAATGTCACACTCGACCTTTTCTACGCCGGTTGGATATGACATACTTGTTACCTAACAGCTCAATTGATATCTTTAACTATTACCACTGCGTGTCTCGTTTACACAAATAGGAAGAAGCTTAAAAGTAGAAGTATAATCTAATCACAACAATGCCCCCTGTAGTAAACCCCGAGAAATGCGACGGTTGTAAGGCTCTTGCAGTTCCAGCATGCAACTACATATGCCCAAACGACCTAATGTACCTAGATAAGGCAACCGGAAAGTCATATAACATAGAGCCAGACATGTGCTGGGAGTGCTTCTCCTGTGCAAAGATGTGTCCACAGGGAGCCATCGAGATAAGACACTACTCAGACGTTGGACCACTAGGAGGAAGACTGATACCAATGAGAGGAACAGACTCAATAATGTGGACAGTAATATACAGGTCAGGAAAGGTCCTCAGATTCAAGATGGTTATAAGAACAACACCATGGGGATCGATAAAGGCACCACAGGAGTACCCAGAGCCAGACCCCAGCAAGCTTAAGGAGCCAGCACTAAGCCACGAGCCAGAGAAGCTCGGAGTCTCAGAGGTTCCAAAACTCAAGAAGTAAGTCAAAACTCGATCCTAAATATCTATCCTTATATTTCAATAACCTCTTCCAATCTTCGTGAAGAATCTTAATACGAGAACCCTCAGAAGAATCGTAGAGACTATTCTCTGCGTAGATAAGATAAGTATGGATGAGCTTAAGAGAAGACTAAGACTCGATAGTGATACAGTACTCTACTACCTGAGCGTACTTAGAGACTTTCTAGGTTACGAAAGTGAGAAGATATTCCTGAAAACTGGTAGAGTAGATCTGTTAGAGAATCTTCTTAGAGGTGGAACATATGTTGATCTCGAGAGAATAGCAAGATGCTTGAGCTGGCAGGACTTTGAGGAGCTTATTAAAAGGTTCTTCAGAGAGTTCGGTTACAGGTGTGTACACAGGTTGAGAATTCCTGTGAACGATAGGAGAGTCGAGATAGATATCGTAGCGTATAGGCATAATATAGTGCTGCTAGCTGATGCGAAGAGATACGTTAAGACTAGAGTAAGAGTGCAGTTAGTATATGAGTATGTTGAGAAGATAGATCAATTATGTAAATGTAGTCTAGACACTCTTCTACAGAGACTTTATGGACTCTCTGAGAGAGGCGAGTACTATATTTATCCTGTGATAATTACCGTCCATTCATGTGATAGTATTCTTATAAATGATGTGCCTATAGTCCCAATATATAAACTTAGGGACTTTCTTTACAATTTTTATGATAATAGGAGCTCCTATAGATGTTTTGTAGTTTACCGCTTTTGAGACAGTCCTCGCATATGTATACTCTGAATTTGAAATCTATGTGAGGAACCTCTATGCTTACTATCCTTGTTCTACTATATGGGACTCTTCGCAGACAGAGGAAACATGTTACTTCCCTTCTCATGCCAAGGTAGATTACTTAAATATTTCTAATAAAGAGTTCTCTAATAGTGATTAACTACGGTGTTGTTAAGGCCGAGATCGAGCTACTAGGTTTAATTAATATGAGAGATGATTATTATGCAGCGTTAACGTTAGATTATACTCTTTCTAAATTAGGTAACGTGAAGAGGCTGAGCAACCTGGTAAGCGAGCTCGATTCTAACTCATGTATAGTGCTCATGCCTGGCAGAGGTCTCGAGCGGATAGATAGGATTCCCCTGGACTTCTATGATCTCGTGGTGGTCTGTGATAGCGCGGTCGACTACCTGTACAGCAGGTACGGTGTTTTAAGGAGGTTGAGAGATCTTACTGTGCTGATGGTGACAGATCTGGACTCTGAGCCGTCTGCTCTCGCGGGATTCTGTAGGGAGGTGAGACCTATAGTTATTGTTCATGCTCATGGAGACAATATTGAGAAGCTTTGGCATATATCTAGTCTAGAGTATTCGAAGATATGTGGTACCTGCCAGGTTGAAGGACAGTTCAGATATGTAGAGTACTGTCAAGGTTTCACGGATGGCGACAGGGCGCTAGTTATAGCCTCACACGTGTCCAGACATGTTGATGTGCTAGGTCTCGATATTGAGGGTTCTCTCTCATATAAGGGTATTAACAGCGTAAAGAGGGTTAAGCTAGACATACTTAGATACTATATAGATTCTCTACGTTGCGAGCTGGGTCTACTTGTCTACTAGCTCCATTTCCTGTACTTCAATGTGGGCACTGTATAGCGACTCTTTCACTATTGTATACTTTTTTAGAATTATCCTCTTCTTGAAGAGTGGTGCATCAACGACAATGGTCTCTGCTTCTCCCCCTTCGAATGCTGGATTATAACCATACTCCTCGGCTTTCTCTATTATGAGCTCCACATCGTTCTCTGTGAGCTCTTTACCAAGTAGCGATACTGGTAGCCCGTAAACCGATATGGCAGTTATAACTATTTTGAATCCGCTTCTAACTAGGTCTCTCATGTATTCTGCCTGGTCCTTTCTCCATAGTGGATTATACGTTTTTAAGCCTAGTTCCTCACATATTGTTGACAGGTTCATCCTCTGATAGTCTGACAGGAGTGCTCCCGAGACTACTCCATCGATGCTGTACTTTGTCTTAACTTTCTCTAGCCCGGTCTTGAGGTCCTCGAGCTCTCTAACCTTGTCTCCACTTGTATAGAATCTCTCTAAGGGTATTTCAAGCGCTTTTGATTGAAGCTCTGTCACATCTATACATGGGTAGTGGAACATGTATGAGTCTTCTCTCTCTGGTTTAAATGTTACTAAGCATTTTACATCGAACCCATGTAGTACAGCCCAGTGTAGTGCGTAGTTACTATCTTTTCCACCTGAGTAGAGCACGCAGACCTTCATTAGAACTCTGTAATCTCTAGACCGCTTCTATATATTAAGTCTAGAAGAGAGTCAAGTGTTCTCGACTTTCTTGACGGTGCTACCAGGTATGCTAGCCCTTCCTGCACGAAGAGAAAGGCAGTGTTTCTAAAGGTCTTCAGATCTTCTAGGCTTGAGTGAAAGTACTCTGCGAACTCTCTCCTGAAGGGTATCGATGTCACTATGACTCTGGGAGACGAGGAGTGGTAGCTCTCAAGTCTCCTGCTTGGAAGTATCCAAGGCATGAACATTATTACACCATGTTCACCAGGTCCAAGCATTATATAGCTGATTAAGGCCCCAACCTTCTTACTATACTTGACGTGGCCCATGCCCGGCTCAATGATTCTGAAGAGCCTTCTAGCCTTGATCTGCTTTGTCTCATGAAACACGCTTCTGAGCTCGTGAAGATCCACGCAGGGATTAAATATCGGTCTTCCTACCGCCTCACAGAAGGCTAGGAGCCTACCCATATTATACAGTGAGGGACTGTCCGGCGCAATACCGTAGAGCTTCTCAAACATCTCGTACATTGGTCGAACGTTCTCTATCAAGCTCTCGAGAATTGCTGCCTTAGCAGGCTCGGAGGATACTGCCTCCACATACTCTTCAGGACTTACATAGCAGTCATCGTAGAGAGACAGGTAGTGAGGTGCAAGCACGTGTTCTCTATCTACATGCATCACCACTCCTATCCTGACGAGAACACTCAGATCGGCATCTATATCACAGAGCTTAAGTAGACAGAAGAGCTCTCCGTGACTTACCGGTGAGTGAGCATTCTTGTTGAAATACCTTATTATTGGTTTCAATTTTTCAAAGAGCTCTCCAGCCCTCTCTATGACAAGTCTTGCTATCTTGTCTCCATAATCTTTAATTATCATGTTTACACACTCCTCTCGGTCCATGTCCCTACACATCTCGTCGATAAGTTTCCTAGCCTCATCGAACACAATGGGCCACCTATCACCGTACCTTACCTCACAGTCCTGTCTCACGACATCAGGATCTTCTGCTATCAGAATCTGGTACGCCGTCTCCATTCTCTCCAGCTCAACGCTCATATCATCACTCGGCTCTGAGATGTACTATGTTCAGGTTTATATTACTTACAGTAGCTTTCTACCTCACGTAAGAACGACAGGCTCAACTTTATAAGACCATAAGCTAAGATGCATCATGGATCTGGAGACTCTTGGAGGCATAGTTAGAGAGCTTGTCAGAAAGATAACCGATAGAGGTGACGAGAGAGCACTAGATGAGCTGATAGATCTGATACTTGATCTGAGAGAGCATGCAAGAGAGATCAGACTAATAGCACAGATCATACATGATGAGAAGACCTATGTTCTATCCGACACGGAGATACTAAGAGGAGAGGAGAGAAGACTCATAGATGTAGCAGCAACATACCACTCGCTATACACGTTATGTAGAGCAGTAACCAAGAAGGAGGATTTAGGTACAGATATAGATCTTGAGAAGATCCTTGAAGCATGCACAGACAAGAACCTGTCTGACCTCACGCTCATGTTAGAGAGATCATTTTACAAGATCCTCTCAGAGAGATCGCGAGAGAGTGCCGAGAGAACTATAAAAATTATTGATGAAGCAATCTCAAAAATAAACGCGAAGGGAGACCTCAGAAGTCACCTGATGAGGAGTCTGTTAGCTGAGGCAAGAAGATTAATAGAGAAGCTTGCTGAGAGAGCACTAGTATGAGCCATGGAAGAGTTGAGAAGATGTTAGAGAACTTCCTTAGCAAGCTTCTGAGAGATATCCTAGCTAGGCCAGATGTCCAGGGTAGGTGGCTCCTATATGTACCTCATGAGGATAGGTATGAGCTTTTTGATAGTAGAGACGAGGCTATCAGGTACGTGTATAAGAAGCTTAGAAACGTGGATGTTGTGATACTTGTTCAGATACCTCTGTCTTCAGAGGAGTCGTATGCCGCCTTTGCAAGAATGCTCTCTAGTTCTCATAAATAATGTCCTCGTCTTCCTCATCTATCTAATTAGTATGTATCAGAGTCTCCGCCGGAGGCTCCATAGCCCTTATAAGGTCCTGAAGCCATGAGTACTCATCGCTCAGCTTATATAGGAACATTCTCCTGCTAGGCTTTATACATGTAACAACTCCCAGCTGTTCAAGCTTCTCCAGGTACTTTCTGACGTTCTTTGGCGCCATACCAACCTCTCTCGCTATGCCTCTCAGCGATAGACATCCTCTCTTAGCTAGTGTCACTATTATCTTCACATGTATCGACTCCCGTGAGAGCACCTCAAGGAAACGTACGAATTCCCTTATCATGCCTTCCGGATTTGGAGATCTCGTACTCATGTGTAAAATTTGTTTCGGAAGCGTATAAACCCTTCAGCGGAGGTCTCTATGATGCGAGGGGTTGATAAAAGAGATAACTAACTGTATTACAGCTTTACTCCTCCAGTATTTCTCTCACATTGTCAGGTATCACGCCGGGCGCGTTCTCCTCCTGATATAGCTTGTCTCTCATGGCCTCAAGCATCTCTATAGGCCTATTCATGAACTCGGCTGCGGATATCATTTTTGTACCCTTCTCCTCAGAGTACTTATATACGTCTGCAAGCCTCTCCCTGTACTTTAGATCTCTCATAAAATGATGATCAATAACTATCGTCTTCACGCCGCTGTCCACTATCTTCCTTATATTGTTCATACTTGCCTCTAACGCCTTCTTGCTATACCTGAAACCTAACATATATGTCATTGGACCATCAAGTATGAGAATGTCAGGCTTCTCCTCAATTATGAACTTGACCTGCTCCTCTAGAGGAGGACCTTCGACATCAGATGTGTATAGAACCTTCTTCTCGTCATCTCTTATCGAGACCTCGACCACGTATCCTAGCCTGTCATTGACTCCGTGAGGAACAGCATCAGAGATCTTTATGAGAGTGCTCCCGATCTTTATCTCCTGTCTCTCAGCCACCTTTATCTCTCTGGCAATATCCTTTATGAGAGATAGAAATCTTGAGGCTCTCTGCATCTGGCTCTTGTTTATTCTGTTCTTTGGATCCTTAATGTAGACGATCTTGTTCTTATATATGTCCACTGGTATGAGCTTGCCGGGATCGTGATGGTCGTAGTGATAGTGTGTCACTATTATTATATCTGCGTCTCTTGCATGTCTCTCTATCTCTCGAGCACACTCTATCAATCTCTCTACCTCTCTCCTGTGGGGAGGAAGATTATATCTTCTTGGAGCTAGAGAGACTGCAGGATCGATATGAACTATGACATCTCTCGTCTGTATGAACGTTGACATTGATCTCACTCCGAAGCTATCGAAGGCAAGTAGCTTGATCTCCATATACGTACTAGATACGTGTACAGTAGCTTATAACTAGTGTGCTATCGCTAGGAGAGACAGGACAAGCGATAGGGCGCATGCTGCTGCTCCCATTAGCGTGAGCGTGCCGAGGCCGAGCCTCAGTACCTGGTCGATCCTGATTCTTGGATATGCTGCTCTCGTAAGGACCATGAGTGTTGCTAGTATACCAGCTTTGAAATATGTCCAAAATATTTGAGGTATGGTTCCCATACTTGAGAATGGACCATACCATCCGCCAAGAAATAGACATGTAGCTAACATGCTGTAGACATATATCTTAACGTAGACTCCCAGAAAGGAGAGGGCGAATAGAGCGCCAGAGTACTCCGTGTAAGGTCCAAACACTATCTCGGTCTCAGCTTCAGGAACCTCGAATGGGAACCTGCTCGTAGCCATGAGAGCACATATCACGAAGACTATGAAGGCGAGAGGATTGAGAAACGCTATAGGTAGAGCATGCTGAAATAGTACTATCCTATATATGTCCAGACTTCTCGTGAGTATGGCAACACTGATGAGAGAAAGTATGAGAGGTATCTCAGCAGCCAGAGACTGTAAGACCTCTCTCACAGCTCCAACATATGTAAATTTGTCTGAGGCTACCCACCCCATCACGGCTATTATCGTGCTGGCAAGCATCAGTAAGAAGAGGACTATCACTAGGCTTATCGTGGACCTAGCTATGACTAGGACAGGCGATGCAGGCAGGTAGGCGACAGCTAGGAGAGCCGTTAGATCGAACACGAGGGGGAGCATTACGAAGAGTATCCTGTTGCTCTCTGTCGGTATTATGAGCTCAGAGATGAGGAGCTTTATGAAGTCAGCTATGGGCTGAAGAATGCCTTCTAGAGGACTTACTCTGAGAGGACCATACCTGTGCTGTACTAGTGCTGCCAGCTTTCTCTCGAGCCAGACCAGTATGAGGGCAAATATGAGTGTTGCTCCAAGTCCAGGTACTAGTAGGACTGCTATCAGTTTACTAATAATCATAGTTTCCTATGAGGAAATCTTCCCTCGAGAGACCTATCCAGAAAGAACGTTCCCCTACATCTCTCATTTCCTGAGAAACGGACACCATACATCTCAAAGCACTCCCTCTCAAGATAGTCAGCAAAAGGATAGATATCACATATGGTAGGGACCTCCGCCCTGTCCCTTCTCACCCCGACGTACACTACGGCTCTCCCACTCCTCTCTAGGCTCCTTGTGCCGAGGACATACCTCAGAATCATCTTTCCCCTATGTGGAGCATCTATGACTGTTATTGCTAGGATAGTATCGTATCCTGAATCTCTGATATTCCTGATTACCTCCCTCAGATTTTCTGGACTAGTGAACACCTTCACGGTATTGCCCTCCACTTTCACAGTTCCTAGCTTCTTTATGTCCTCAACGTATATGCTCATTCGACCTCACTCTAGAGCTAGGTTATCGACTTTACAGGTTTCTCATTTTCTATAATTATAGATAGGAACGTGATAGCAAAGTTAAATATCTCTAACACGGCTAGACGTATCATCATGGCAGTAAATTATGACGAGGTTAGAGAGCTAGCACTCAAGTATGCTCTAGCCAATGCTGTAAAATATGGAGGAAAAGCGGACAAGAATGCTGTAATGTCGAAGATAATGGCGGAGAGGAGAGACTTGAGGAGGTTTGCGAGAGAGGTTCTGAGGATAGTTGAGGAGGTTATACAGCAGGTAAATTCTATGAGTATTGATGAGCAGATAAACATGGTAAGGAGCAGATGGCCGGAGCTTCTGGAGGAGAGAAAGGAAGAGACCAGGAGAACCGTGGAGACCTTACCACCATTACCGAATGACGAGATCTACGACATGATAGTTCTGAGATTCGCACCAAACCCAGACTTCGTGCTGACTCTAGGTAATGCTAGACCTGCAATACTTAACTATGCCTACAAGCTCAGATACGAGAGGCTTGGTAAGAAGAGCAAGTTCATACTCAGGTTTGAGGATACAGATCCAAAGGTCAAGAGACCGTTCATAGATGATCCACAGATACGGGAGAGGTACTCAGATAGCGATCTCATAAACTACAGATTCATTATAGATGATCTGGAGTGGCTGAACATAAGGCCGGACGAGACGTACATACAGAGCGATAGAGTTGTTGAGGGAGTATATTACGATGTTGCTAGAAGACTAATAGAGATAGGGGGAGCATACGTCTGCACATGTCCTGAAGATGTATGGAGAAGATACAGAGACTCAAAACAGCCCTGTCCATGTAGGTCTAGAAACGTTGAGGAGAACCTAGAGCTCTTCGAAAAGATGCTGAAGGGAGAGTTCAGAGAGGGAGAGGCTGTTGTGAGAATAAAGACAGACATGGCCCACCCCGACCCTTCCGTACGTGACTGGGTTGCTCTGAGGATAGTTAACGCACTTCATCCTAGACTAGTGCTTAAGTATGGTGAGAACTTTGCGGAGAGGTATAAGGTGTGGCCTACGTACAATTTTGCTGTAGCTGTTGACGATCACATGATGGGTGTTACACACGTATTGAGGGCTCAGGAGCATAGGATAAACACGGTAAAGCAGTCGTACATATTTAAGTATCTTGACTGGAGACAACCTGAGACAATACATTTTGGAAGACTTCACATTGAGGGTGCTACCTTGAGTAAATCTAAGCTTCGTGAGCTTGGTCTGAGGTATGATGATCCTAGGTTGCCTACGTTGGCTGGACTTCGAGAGAGAGGTATACTTCCTGAGGCTATATGGGAGATAATGCTTAACGTTGGCATTAAGCCGTCTGATGCGAGAATAAGTTTAGCAAACCTATATTCTATAAATAGGAAGTATCTCGATGAGAGAGCTAACAGATACCTGGCAGTTATAGACCCGGTAATGGTTGAGATAAGTGGACTCAGCAGAGATGTGATAGCTGTGGAGATTCCTTACCATCCATCTCACCCAGAGAGAGGTAAGAGAAGGATAGAGCTCAGAGCTGTTAATGGAAAGATCCTGATATATCTATCGAGAGGCGACGTTGAGCTGCTGAGAAAGAGGAGAAAGATCAGGCTTCTCGAGCTAATGAACGTGGAGTACATGGGTGAGAGCGATGGTAAGATCATTGCAAGATTCCTCAGCTTTGACCTTGAGGATGCTAGGAGAGATAAACTAGACATAGTACAGTGGGTCCCAGCTGAGAGTAATATTGAGATAACTGTGGAGAGAGTCGATAAGACCCCGCTCACCGTGAGAGACTTCGTGAAGGAGAGTGGTCTAGCAGAACCTGACCTCTCTAAGCTCAGGAAGGGTGAGCCGGCACAGCTGTTTAGGTATGGCTTCGTTAAGGTGCTAGGAGAACGGGATGGTAAGCTACTTCTCAGATTTATACATGAGTAAGCTTGATGCAATCTCTCTTAACCTACTACATATGTGATCGAGTACCAGCGAGATGTTTCTCCTATTATCGAACGATGATACGATCTTCTCAAGCTCGCTCCTCTCAAGCTTCTTCAGCTCTCTCGCTATCTGTACCATTCTAGGTAATGCACGTACAATATTATCAACTATCGTTATATCTGCCGTAAGCGCAGTTCTCGATAGTGGATTAAGATCTATAGCTATAACTTTCTTTCCAACCTTCTTTAATGCTTCCGTCCTGTCACCATCCTCCACAGCAACTAGGACAGTATCTGCTACATAGATTCCCCTACAATCTACTTTACGTCTCTCACTGAAGAGCTCAGGTATAGTACACTCATACCTCTCGTCTGTCCCTAGAACCTCAACACCAAGCTTCTTGAAGACGTCGCGTATTCTTTCTATCCTCTCTCTGCTCCTATAAAAGAGGTTCACCTCAATAACAGCATCAACCTCACGAGCAAGCTCAACAACATGCTCAGCAGCTAACGCAGCAACATTACCATTAACAGAGATCACAGGCCTCTCAGAAAGAAGCAACAACGCAACACCAGCCCTCATAGCCTCAACAGCAGGACCAATACTGACCTCCCCAATCAGATAATCAAAACACTCCCCCCTACCATGAGCAATAAGACCCTGAGGAACAACATAACCATCAAGAAAACCCTCAACAAGCCTCTCACGAACAAGCAAACTCCCCCTCCTAGGATGACCAAAAGGAATAGAAACACCCCCCAACACC
>JAADER010000013.1 GCA_013153275.1 Thermoproteota archaeon | reverse complement strand
AGAGAGATTGTAGATAAGCTTAGCGAAAATAAATGTGGTGGATACATTATTGAGGGGCCATGGTCCTCTGGTAAGACTGCTATAATAATGTACTCTGCGGAAAAGAGTAGAAAAATGCTCAGCGAGAAATTTGGGTTCATTTACATACGGGCTGAAAGAGAGACGGAAGACAAGATTACCGTTATGTCGGTTCGGAGTTATTTAGAAGGCTATGCTCGTATAATATAGACATTATACCTGAGTCCTGGCTTAATAGAGTGGGTGAACTTATAGTCTGACCATGCAAGTTTTAGATTCTAAATTGTTGCAAAGTACCTGACATAATGATGGGAAGGGGTTAAAAGAAAGTAAATAAAGAATCAAAGAGCCTCTTACTGCGAAGAGAAAGTCATGTGCGCCAGTGGTCCTCGTATCGAGCGGTTTCAGAAGTTATTCAGAATTGATAAGGAGAAGAAGGGGCTCTGGTCAGTCGACAGAAGCATAATCTTTTTAGTCAAATTCATAGAAAACATTCTTCTAAGAGAGAATAAGAAGGATTTTATGAAGATTGAAATCGAGAAGGATTTTAAAAGAATATATGTGAGACCTCAAGTAATATATGAGATCGTTGAGTCCTTATCGGGAATAAAATATTTATCAGGCAATTTCTCAAAGATCATTAATGATATTGCGACTCGTCTCATTCTAGTAGAACTTGCACGACAGGCTGACGATAAGATGAGCATTTTACCCCTATCACCGGTATCCGTCCGAAAGATAACTAGAATGTTTTCTGACGTTATATTCATAGTAACTTTACCAAAAGATACTGTAAAGCTTCTGGAGAACAAGCTCTTGCTGAGGCAGTATATTGTTGCTAAATATTTCTATAATAACATAATAGCGAGAAAGTTGTATGATATCATATACGAAAACTGTTATAATAAACTTACGATCTCTTATGTTGAACTAGATAGAGCACTCTATGATAGTTTAAGAGAATTGTATAAAGAAACTGCCGATATGTTAACTAAGACTGCAGAGGACGAGCTTCTGAGGTTGCTCATACGAGAGAGAAGAAAAGGAATTGAAAGAACTCTAAACGAGCTGAAAGACACTAACAGACAATCTGCTACTACACCGTCCGAATATATACTCAAAGCATTCTCAAAGATCTCACATCAATTTGAAGGAGTAGAAGTCAAAAATGAATATGTGAATCTTACCCGTAACGCGCTCGAGCGGATTAAGATCTTAGCAATGAACGCCTCCGCTGCTTTGATAGATACGTTAAATATTAAGCAAATAGAGATCAACGATAATACGTTGCTAGACTATCTCTATAGAGCCTATATAGAGGTTGTACGTAGAAAATATGCAAAAAGGATTCTAGAGGGACCATTTGTATGCTTATCAGAAGTATACGACCAAATGAAGTCCCTCGGATATAGCGTACCTCGAGCCAGCGTGTTCATAGAGCTGATAAGACATGCTGCTTTAAAGAATCCAGACATAACATTGACATGGATTCTACAGGGCCCAGAATACGACCTTAACAGATACTATATACGTCTAAACGAAGTTCTAATAAGAAGACTTATACGGACACATAACATTTAAAAATAAAGCATTGGACAATTACGACAGCGTCGAGAATCCACATTAGCAGACTCTACTATCTCTGCTATAGAGATCTTAGTATTATTTCCACGAAGTATCGCAACATACTTCGATTTTTGCAGTCTTTCTGCATGTGCAAGATTCTCTACAATGTCGCGAGAGATAATATGAAAACATTTACTAGATAAGTTTAATCTAGTTAAAAATTCGTTCATAATTTCTATCACATGTTCCTCATTTACTCTATGGGTATTTCCAGAAACTTTTATATAAAATACATGTAATAAGTCCTCCTTTGATAACTCCTTAAGAAGTTCTCTCTTATCTTTAAGAAGTTCTATCGTCAGTAGTATTAATGTTAAACTGTCACGACCTCCAGAGAAACCTATAAAGATAGGTCTATAATGTTTTATAGAATATCTAAACAATACTTCTATCATTGTCATCGTTGCTTCAACCTTCTCTAAGAAAGAAGCACAACGCAATTTATTACTAACTAGTCTCGTATACAGTTCCAGAATCGACATAGTATAATGTCAGGAAGGTTAATATAAGTTTTACAGGGGGGATTCAGTTGGTCTAGTATTCTTCATTTTTGTCTGTCCCGTGACCTCTCATCATTCTCCAGGGCCTGTATAGGTTGTGTTCTATTTCGAGGTGGTCTAGTATTTTGCCTATTATGTGGTTTACTATGTCTTCTATTGTTTGAGGTTTGTTGTAGAATGCTGGTGATGGTTGTATTATTGTTATTCCTCTCTTTTTTGCTAGTAACATGTTTCTGATGTGTATGTAGTCTATTGGTGTCTCTCTTGGTACTATTATTACTTTCCTGTTCTCTTTAAGTGCTACGTCTGTTACTCTGGTTATGAGATTGCTTGCTCTTCCATGCGCTATGTCTGAGAGAGTCTTCATGCTGCATGGTGCTATGATGACTGCTCTGAATTTTGATCCTCCGCTTGCTATTTCTGCGTCGAGTTCGGTGTCTATGTAGTATTGGTCTATTAGTTTCATTATTTTTCTTCGGTATTGAGGGTCTACTTCATTTATTATTACTTGTAGTCCCCATCTGCTCATGATGAGCGTTATGGGACTGCCTGTCCGTTTTTTCAATTCCTCTATGAGCCTGATGCCGTATATGGCTCCAGATGCGCCAGTTATGCATACTATGTACATCTCAGGAGATGAAGGTAGAGAGATCAAGTTATAAAGGGTGTTTGAGGGTTAAGAAATAGGCCCCTCTGAGGGTACTGGCTCCAGTACTCTGTGAGGAGGGGTCGTACGCCAGTGGCCTTATTTTTGACTGCCTCCACTTCCCGACTGTGTGGCTGTTCCTGCAGGTTTTGCCTCTGGCTTTGCTGCTGGTTTTGGTGGTGGGGCTGGTATTCTGAATATTCCAATATACTCCTGTTTCTGTGGGCCCGGTATTAGCTGTGGTGGTCTTGCCATTCTTATAGCGTTTGATGGGCATGATGTTGAGCATTGGCCACACATTATGCATCTAGTGTAGTCGAACACTATGACTCTCTCCTTCCTATCTGTCTTTATTACATGTGCTGGACATACTCTCTCACAGGTTCCGCAGAGCTTGCATTTCTCTACGTCTATTACTGGTAGAGCTCTGAAGTATTCCGGTGGTTTCTGTGCTTTCTCGACTATCTCTGTGAGAGGCTCGGTGTATGGTTTCTTGAAGATCCATGAGATTAAGCCTATTGTCTTTCGGGTCATGTTATCACCCTAAACTATTCCTGCTAATCTTAACATGCAGATAATAATTAAGTTTACCGCTGCGAGCACTGTTGCGATAATCCAGTACAGTTTTGGTGCCTTATATGGCTGTAGTCTTGCCGTCAGTGCGTCCGTGAATGATGACACTATGACCACTATGAACGCTACAAATATTATCCATATTATCCATCCGCATGCTAGAGACAGGTTGCTTGCCATGGCGCTCATTGTGAACCATGGTAGGTTAGTGAATATGATTGCGAACAATAGTGCAAGTATGTAGAACTCCATCTTGTGAGCAAACTCTAACAGTGCAAGTCTCTTTCCACTGTACTCTAGTAGTACTCCCTCCATCAGTTCTGTCTCTGCTGTAGCTATGGAGAACGGGTTCAGTATGGCCTTTATAGGTATGCACATTATGAAGGCGGCGGCTCCTAGAGGAAGGTACATTATTATTGGACCGTTATTTGCCTGCCATGTGATTATTTTGAATATGTTTGTTGTGCCTGTAAGTATGAATATCGATATGAGAACTATCACGAATGGGAGCTCATACATCAGTACTGATAATAATGCTCTCCTGGATCCAACTATAGAGTATGGATTGTTTGATGCGTATCCCGCGAGAACTAGAAGGACTGACACCATCAGTAGACCGTATGCAATAAGTATGAGATCGCTCAATGAGTAGAATATCGGGAACACAAGTATGGGTAGCGATATGGCTGTAGCGAAGCTCAGAGCAGGCATCAGCGTGAAGAACCCTCTGCTTGCAGTGGCCGGCATTATGTCCTCCTTATACAGGAGCTTCACTAGGTCAGCATACTCCTGCCACCATGGTGGTCCAACTCTGCCATGTACCTTCGCTCTTATCTTTCTTCTCAGCCAGTTAGCATATGGGCACATCAGACCTACAAATATGACTGCCAGGATCGCGGCACCTATCTTAGCTAGAACAAGGAGAGGACTCGTCATGTCTTCTCACCTCTTCTCTAGCCTTCCTACCTTTGCAGCTTTATCCTCTAGAAGCTTTGCAGCCTGTGCCAGACCAGCAGCTATCAGATAGGGTCTCGGTGGGCAGCCGGGAATGTAGACGTCTACCGGTATCACCTCATCGAGACCGACTATAGCGTAGGAGTCGTGCCACACACCTTTGCCGCATGCGCAGGTTCCTACTGCGACAACTATCTTTGGCTCGGGGATCTGCTCGTACACTTTTCTGAGAATTGGTGCAACAAATCTGTTACATGCTCCCGCTACCAGGAGTATGTCGGCGTGTCTGGGAGATCCCACTAGCTTGACGCCGAGCCTCTCTGGGTCATATCTGGGCGATATTGCGGCAAGTATCTCTATCTCACATGCGTTGCAGGACGATGCGTTGAAGTGGTATATCCATAGGCTTCTTCGAAAAGAGCGCTCTCTCAGGCCCATGAGCTCTCCCGCATCTATATAAATCTACTGAGACTCTTTTTAACTCTGCTTCCACTATAGAAGTGTAAAGAGTATCAGGTTTAACGCTTTAAAGTTAGTTTCTGAATTATTACAACGGTATCGTTCATGCAGGTTATATCTGTTGGACCATGGCTAGCAGTAGCGTTGCTGGCGCCATTAATATTTTGCCCATTGGCTCTCATATCTCGAAGATCAGCACCAATAATAGCACTGATACTGCAGTCAATATCGCTAGGAATAACGCTATCAATACTGCCGTTCATAGCTACAGGAAACATAGTTGAGATCAATGCTGGAAAATGGATAGATCTTGGACCGATGAACCTGGTATCGTATATGGCCTTCAGAATAGATGTCCTCTCCTGGCTGATGCTCTTCATAATAACCTTTGTTGGTCTACTCATATTCATATACTCGCTCGGGTACATGGAGCACGATCCCTATGTGAGAAGGTTCTGGCTGTTCATGCTCATGTTCTCCGGATCAATGATAGGGGTTGTGACGTCAAACGACATGTTCCTACTATTCCTGTTCTGGGAGCTGACAACGCTCTCGAGCTTTGCACTGATAGGACACTGGATAGATAGGGAGAGTGCCCTCTACGGCTCGATAAAGGCTCTCATGTTAACGGGGTTTGGTGGGCTAGTGATGGCGATAGGACTATACGTTCTGATGGTAGCAACACACACCTCGTTGATAAGTGTTGCATTATCACGTCTGAGCACGGCTCCTCCAACGCTAGTGAGCATCGCGGCAGCACTCATACTTATAGGAGTCATGGCTAAGTCTGCACAGTTCCCGTTCTTCACATGGCTTCCCGACGCTATGGAGGCGCCGACACCTGTAAGTGCCTTCCTACATAGTGCAGCAATGGTCAAGGCTGGAGTATACATATATGCTAGATTCATACCTCTCTTCGCACAGAACCTGTACGTTGCCTGTGGAGCCCTCGTGATATTTGCAGTCACAGCAATGATAGGAGCCATGTATGCAACAATAGAGAGCAATGCTAAGAGAGTGCTAGCATACTCCACTATAAGCCAGCTCGGCTACATGTTATCTGCCTTTGCACTCTCAAGCATATTCCTAGGAGTCTCGAGGATAGTTCCAACAAGCATGGAGTCCGTGCTGGTCCTGTTATCGGGGTTCGCGATGCTTGCAGGAATGTTACACCTGCTTAATCATGCAATATTCAAGGCAGCCCTCTTCCTAGCAACAGGAGCTGTAGAGCACGAGGTAGGTACGAAGGATCTGGACGAGATGGGAGGCTTCATAAGACACATGCCTCTGCTAGCCGCGGGCTTCACCATATGTGTGCTTGGGCTGGTCGGTGTACCTCTGTTCAACGGGTTCGTAAGTAAGTGGATGATCTATCAGTCACTGATAGGTGCACTGATAAGGAGCACTCCCGTAACTCTGCTCCTGCTGATAAGCCTTGCAATACTGCTGTTCGGAACTGCTCTGACAGCGGCATATGGTATAAGAATGATCTATGGAATATTCTTCGGATTCGCCCCCAGAAGAGACATACATGTAAGTGAGCCGCCATATGTGATGCTTGTTCCCATACTGATACTAGCGGTAGGCGTCATATTCCTAGGAGTCTGGCCAAACATAGCTCTGGCACTGTTCCACATACTTCCACCACCCTACACGGTCTCAGTAGTTCCACCACCAAACTTCCTGATAATACCGGTGCTCTTCGGGACAAAGACATCGCTATCGATGGTGTACACTGCAATAATATTCAGCATAGCGATACTGATAGGGCTCTTCGGCTTCCTAGGAAAAGCAAAGATAAGAACTGTCCCAGAACCATTCATTGGCGGAGAGAGTCTTGACATAGTCGTCGAGCGTGGTGTTCCAAAAGCAAAGATAAGGTCAGAGTCGTTCTTCCTGGAGGTTAAGGAGGTTTTCGCAACAGTGAGAAGAAAGCTGAACGCTGACGTCGCATATCATGCAATAGCTAAGGCCTTTGATGGAGTGTCCAAGGGTCTACGCTGTCTAGAGGCTGGTCATGTGATACTGTATCTAGGGCTGATAATAGTGGGTGTGTTAATAATGTTAGCCTTCCTCTAACCCTGTTCGAAATTTTTATTAATCTCACAACTATTTTTATAATTATGTCAGAGATTTCTGAAATAATTCCCCCATACGTGGAGATAGAGAAGGATAAACCTCAGCTATTTATAAAATGCCCAAGAGAGCGAATAAGAGACCTAGTACAGCATTTTGTGAAGCTACAGCTAAGGTTCAACACCATGACGGGAGTAGACCTCAAGGACAAGCTCTGCGTGGTATACCACTTCTCGTACTACCCGATAATTCACGGCAAGTCGGGAGTGATAAACGTGAAGGTCGAGATTCCTAAGGATGATCCGAGGATACCTACGATAAGTGACATACTGGAGCCAGCGTTCTACTATGAGAGAGAGATATGGGAGTTCTTTGGAATAGTCTTTGAGGGTCATCCGCGGCTTGAACATCTGTTTCTCTCTCCCGACTATCCAAAGCATCCTCTCAGGAAATCTTAAACCAGCTATCTCGCTGTTCTTTCCAATTTCTTTAGGATCTGGTTCTATAGGTGTAACCTTTAATAATTAGACATACATAGTCTATCTGGGGGTAGAGTGAGCTCAATAATCCCAGTAGGACCTTACCATCCTGCACTTCACGAGCCACTGCTGATAAAGCTGTATGTGGAGGGTGAGCTCGTCGTCGACGTTGACCTCAGGTTTGGGCACGTTCACAGAGGTATAGAGTGGCTTGGTGAGAGAAGAACTTGGATACAGGTTCCATACCTGGCAGAGAGAATATGCGGAATCTGCGGAGACGTTCATAGAAGAACCTACATAGCAGGCGTCGAGAAGCTTCTTGACATAGAGCCTCCACCACGAGCCCAGTATATCAGGACAATAATGCTGGAGCTAGAGAGAATACATAGTCACCTACTCATAATAGCAGCACTGTACCACGCTATGAGCTTCGACGCCTGGTTCATGCAGATAATGGCGATACGTGAGAAAGTCATGGATCTATGCGAGATGATAAGTGGAAATAGGAAGCACTACGCCATGTCCGTTATTGGAGGCGTCCGGAGAGACATACCGGATGAGCTTAAGCCAAAGATTCTGAAAGTTATTCAGGAAGTGAGAGACTACACTAGAAAGGTCATAATTCCCGTGATGGAGGGAGACAAGACGTATCAAGCCAGGACCAGGCAAGTCTCAGTGATAAGCTACGACGACGCGTTGAAGTATCATCTCGCTGGGCCAACTCTGAGAGGTTCAGGAGTATACTCAGACGTGAGGTACGACGAGCCGTATGAGATATATCCCGAGCTTGAGTGGGAGGTCGTGACTCATCCTGACGGTGATAACTGGGCTAGAATGTACGTACGTGCTGTAGAGGTTCTCGTGTCATGCGACATAATTGAG
The DNA here is from genome assembly GCA_013153275.1 of Thermoproteota archaeon. Classification (GTDB taxonomy): domain Archaea; phylum Thermoproteota; class Thermoprotei; order Thermoproteales; family Thermocladiaceae; genus JAADER01. Next base: position 5,625 of record JAADER010000013.1, on the reverse strand, counting down.
CAATGTGTGAAGAAGCTTCCAAGCGGCGATATTCTCCATCCAAAGGCGAAGCCGTGGCTGAGATTACCTCCTAGAGTTCCTGAAGGGGAGATACTGTCGAGGAGTGAGGCCCCGAGAGGAGAGGTCGTTCACTATATTAGAAGTGCGGGAGGAGATAGGCCTGACAGGTGGAGGGTCAGAGTACCAACCTATGCGAACTTCGGCGGCATAAAGCCTCTTCTCGTTGGTACACATGTAGCTGATGTGCCGATATCGTACACGTCTATTGACCCATGTCTGTCCTGTACTAACAGGTTCGAGATAGTTGACGTGAGGACGGGAAGATCCAAGGTTCTGACTGAGACTGAGATGAAGCTGATCTCGAGAAAGTACACGAAGTATCTTCGTGATGGAGTTAATAAGAAGGTCTTAAATATTTAATACTTATCTCTGTAACTACTCTTCAAGTGCATACTTCTTATAAAATATTTAGAACTATATAACATGTGGTAAGCCTCGCTCTAGCAATAGACATCACAGTAGGATTTATAGCCGCCATAATGTTCGCATACGTATCGTCTCGATGCATAGTCGTATCCAGCATACTTGCGGCATTGTTCATACTTGTATCCACCATAGCTCTACCAGCAGTCGCGGGAGAGCTGACAGGTATCGAGATAGTGTCTACATGCATCTTTGCTGCAGCATTCATAATATATGGAGCACTCATGGCACGGTCTGGAGGTAAGACAGAGCTAGGTCCTAGATTACCCTCGGTGTTCTTAGCAATTCTAACGGTGATAGTATTCTACATCGCGTGGTATGGCCTCTCCTACCTGCATTTTCCAGCATATGTAACATATAGCGAGAAGATGCTCTACATAACATATATGGCTACAGCATTTGCCCTAGTCTTCGCTGCATTTCTCTTCAGAGACGCCGCCAAGATGGGGCTCACCTTGATGACGACAATATGGTGCTTACATACTTTCATACCGGAGACATATGCGCTGATTGGCGTTGGCGTCGAGCTGTTCTGCCTGACAGCCATAGGAGCGATGGTATACTACGCGTATAGGGAGTACGGTACTAGAGATATAGATGTAATGACAAAACTAAGATTCTGAGAGGTGAGACCATGACCCCTCTTGACCCCATACTAGAGATAATCATAGCAGCCATAGTCACAACATTTGGCGCAGGAGCAATAGCACCAGCAAACTACAGAGCTGGAGCAGCAGTCGTAGTTGCTGGAACAGTTGCGGGACTAATAGCATCGATACAGCTCATAGCTATGACGTTCCTCCCACCCTACATACATACCGTCATAGGCATTGGTGGACTAACATTCGCAATAAACAAGCTTACAGCACTGTTCACATTAACAACCTTCATAATAGGTTTCGCAGCTGCTCTATACGCGGTAGATATCGTTCCAAAGAGGACTCCAGCAGCATTGCCACCGTTCCTGTCACTCTTCATATTCTCTATAGCGCTGCTAGGCTTGAGCGCGGATCCAATAGCTGCATGTATATTCGTTGAGCTTCAGGCAATGTCGATAATATTCATACTCCTGGCAGGTGAGGAGTATGCTAGCGAGGCTGGCGTCAAGTACCTGTACATGACTCTCCTGGGAACTATAGTGGAGCTCTCAGGTCTAGGACTGCTAATGATATATGGCTCAACGTTTGTGCTAGGTCTCGCGCTGTTCACGGTGGGCCTATTCCTGAAGGTAGGTCTATTCCCGTTCCATGCATGGTTACCTGATGTACACGCTAGAGCACATACGTCGGCCAGCGCAGTACTGTCAAGCGTAGCTGTAGCGAGCGGTATGGTAGCAGTAATGAACCTCGTGGAGCCAATGATAGGATCTGTAGCAACATTAACAATGTTTGGCTACTGTCTGCTTGCTCTATCAGTAGCAAGCGCCGCATACGGCTCGCTATGTGCCGTGACTCAGCCTGATGTTAAGAGAGCTTTAGCATTCTCAACGATAGGTCACATGGGGTTTGCTGGAATACCCTTCTCTCTAGCAATGATAATACCATCAGCAAAGTGGCCTCTACTATCAATATCGATGCTGTACCTGATAGTGCACGCCCTAGGGAAGTCACTACTCTTCCTTGCTGGAGGACTGCCAGTAGCACTCTATGGACTGCACGAGTATACTCACCTTGGAGGACTATTTAGGAAACATAAGGTAGCTACATGGACGTTCCTGGGAGGAGCACTAACATTATCTGGACTGCCACCGTTACCGGGATTCTTTGCGAAACTGTTCGTACTATACTCACTAGCCTATGCAACAGTAGCACTACATAGCTGGCTGATGGGTGGCCTACTAGCCTTCATACTGGGCGTAGCAATAGTGACCCCAGCATACGCTATAAGAAGACTATGGCACAGAACCTTCCTAGGACAGGAGAAGACCTATCCAGAGACACCGACCACCTATCTTGCGAATGCCGCCTGTATAATACTCATGCTGGCACTACTCATACTAGGAACACTACCCGCGTTCGCACTAGCAGGTCAGATACTGGTACCACCGTTAAGATAGTTCTCTATAACATATCTCACAATTTTTTTAACTCCTTTCTCAACACTCTCACTTAGTTTACATTCCTCAAACTCCTCGTCACATATATCCAGGTTCTCTATACATACACCAATAAATATTGGAACAAAATCCTTACCACTGCTCCTCAAGTACTCTAACACAAGGGGAAGAGGAAGTCTGTGAGTGTTCACTATACTGTTAGAGACTATGCTCTCTCTAATACCGTCAAACCCCTCGACAACTATTACATCCCCTGGCTTAACGTCGCTGTCTGGGACTGGCAGGAACGCATCAACTATGATAAGAACGTCAAAATCTCTCTTAGATACTTCACCAAGACAACGTTCTAGACCCATATCACAGATAACAACATGATTATTATAGCCCATCTCCATCAATCTTTTACATACCTCTAACCCAGCCCTATCGTCCCTATAGAATATGTTTCCTAGACATAATATGAGGGGCCTCGACACTTATAAAAATGTTGAAAGATAGAAAAAAAGTGTTTCGCTACTTGAATAATAAGCGAGCTCAGTATTTTCCTCCGTAGAGCCTGAACACTATATCCCTAAATAGCTCATACTCCTCTGTCTCTCCTATCTCCTTCTTGCCAAACTTAAGCATCTGCGAGATCTCTGACAGCTTCTCTAGCATTATCTTCTTCTCTACTGATGCTATTAGGAGTCTTGTCGGTATTACTGCGTCTGGATTAACGCTGACATAGTCTATCCCAGCTCTCACTAGGAACTCCACTATGTCTGGGTACACTGATGGTGCTTGTCCACATATTCCTACTGTCTTTCCGAACCTGTGAGCCTTCCTTATGATCTCGTACATGGCCTTAAGTACTGGTAGCTCTCTCTCGTCGAAGTATCTTGGGTTCTCTCGTACTAGTATTTCGTTATCTCTATCTACTCCCATGACAAGCTGTGTGAGGTCATTGCTTCCTATCGAGAACCCGTCCACATATGGTGCAAACTCCTCGACCAGTATCGCAATGCTTGGAACCTCTGCCATTGCTATGACCTTGAAGTCTCTTCCACGTACTAGTCCCTCCTCCTCGAGCATCTTATTGAAGGCCTTGAGCTCCCATGGTGCACGTACAAATGGAACCATAACATGAACGTTCTTCAGCCCCATCTCGTCTCTAACCTTCTTGACTGCCCTGAGCTCTAGCCTAAAAGCCTTCTCATATGTTGGACTAATGTATCTTGACACTCCTCTCCAGCCGAGCATTGGGTTTCTCTCCTCTGGCTCGAACTTCTCTCCTCCAGTGAGCTGCCTATACTCGTTTGTCTTGAAGTCACTGAATCTCACTATCACAGGTCTCGGAAATATTGCTGATGCTACCTGAGCAATAGCCTCTGCTAGGAGGTTCACGAACTTGTCCTCCTTCCCTATGCTTATCAGGTAAAGCGGGTGCTCCTTTATTACGCTACTTATGGTGAACTCTATCCTCATCAGACCTATACCATCAAAGGGTAGATCCTTATACTCATGAATCTTCTCTGGCACTCCAAGATTCATGTAGACTCCCGTTCCTGTCCTAACGCTCCTGTATATGTGGATTATAATCTCCTTAGGAGCTACACCAGCTGCAGGAGCCGCCTCCTTCTTCTCCTCTTCCATCTTTACAGCACCCTCATAGACAACACCTCTCGATCCATCTACAGTATATACCTGACCGTCCTTGAGTACCTGGGTTGCGTTCCCTGTACCTACTACTGCTGGTATTCCGAGCTCTCTGCTGACTATCGCAGCATGGGAGGTCATACCTCCCTCATCTGTGACTATTGCTGACGCGATCTTCATGAAGGGCACCCAGTCAGGATTCGTCATCTTGGTGACAAGTATGTCTCCTGGCTGCATCTTCTTCTCCGCCTCCTCTATGCTGAGACAGATCTTTGCTCTACCTGTTGCAACTCCAGGACTTGCCGGAACTCCTTTAACTACTATCTTTGCCTCAGCAGCTGAGACAGGCTTCTCCTCTTTCTTCTCCTCCGCGGCCTTTCTGCTCCAGTAGGTCTCGTATCTTGCCTGGACAATGAAGATGTTGTTGGGGAACTGCATGTCAGCGTCTATGACCCACTCTATGTCCATTGGATTATTGTAATGCTGCTCGAGCTTGATTCCATACTCTGCAAGCTTTATAGCTTCCTCGTCCGTTATTGCAGGAGCATTAGCTTTATCTGGTGGAAGCTCTATAACCTTGGTTAGTCCTTTCTCGTCTCTCACTACTGCGACCTTCTTCGTGTTTATTCTCTTCTCAATTATCTTGAGAGTCTTCTTATCTATAACGAACTCGTCTGGAGTCACCATTCCACTCACTATCCCCTCTCCCAGACCCCAGGCAGCCTCAACCACGACCTTGTCTCTATCGCCAGTTATCGGATGAAGAGTGAACATCACTCCTGCTGATCTAGCATTTACAAGCTTCTGAACAACTACAGACATGAAAGTCTTGTCATGAGGTATGTTATGCGAGTCTCTGTACGCTATAGCTCTAGCCGTGAAGAGACTCGACCATATCTTCCTCACATAATACACGACCTGGTCCTCACCCCTCACGTTAAGGTAAGTATCCTGCTGACCTGCGAAGCTTGCCTCAGGAATATCCTCAGCAGTGGCACTCGACCTCACCGCTACAGGTACGTCGGGAATCCCGACTCTGCGACAGAGCTCTCTATATGCTGATCTTATCTCCTGCTCCACCTCTGGAGGCATCGGATGAGACTCTATGAGCTCTCTAAGCCTCTTAGATGCGTTCTCATACTCTTCCGGAGTCCTATTCTTAATCTCCTCACGAAGAATCTGAAAGATCTTCTCCTTTATCCCAGACTTCTCTATAAAATACTTATAAGCATCAGCCGTAACAACAAAACCCGGAGGAACAGGAATCCCGATCTTCAACATCTCGCCCAGATTCGCAGCCTTTCCACCGACTCGCTCTCTCATGGTCTTATCGACCTCTTCAAGCCACTTGACAAACCTAAACGAGGTTACGAGAGTTGATTCACCTACCACGCGTCTATACACGATTCAGAAACTTTTAAGGTTTTATTCAGAATGATGTTTAACAACGA
>JAADER010000037.1 GCA_013153275.1 Thermoproteota archaeon | reverse complement strand
GCCGTATTTTTACGTCTATGTGTCAATATTGTTCGGAAACTTTTAAATATTTTATAAGGCCACCTTTAAGCAAGCCATGTCTGATATTTATGAGATCGTTAAAGATTGTCTCGTAGAGGCATTTCTGAAAGTGATTGAAGAGAACCTTGTGTCTATAGTTCTCTATGGTTCATATGCTAGACGTGAGGCAAGGCAGGACAGTGATGTTGATGTGATAATTGTTTTAGAGAAGTTACCTGAAGATAGGTTTGAACTTCATAAGAAGCTTGACGAAGTTGAGGATCTATTCTGGAGATGTCTATCTAGAAGGGGTGTCTATATTAGGCCTGTAATATCTCCAGTGATATTAGATAGAGAAAGAGCGAACACGTTCAGGCCGTTATACATCGACGCTATATTTGATGCAGAGATCCTCTACGATAAGGACAACTTTATGAGTAATGTTCTTGAGAGAGTACGCAAGAAACTTTCAAAACTTGGTGCAAGAAGAGAGAGAATAGGAAAGATATGGTACGTCGTTCTGAAACCCAACTATAAGCCTGGAGAAGTGATTGATCTCTCGTTAGAAGATGACTAACAACCTTGAGCTAGCTACCGCATATATTGAGGAAGCCAGAAAAAGGTTGAGAACAGCTAGACAAGCATTAGAAGAGAAGGCATACGCGTACTGTATCAGACAGTGCCAGGAAGCCGTAGAGCTTTCTCTAAAAGCTGCGTTAAGATTGATAGGCATTGAACCGCCTAAAGTACATGATGTTGGGCCTATACTTGTACGCTATGGAGATAGATTTCCTGAGTTCTTTAAGGAGGAAATTCCTGAACTGGCTGCAATATCTAGGTGGCCTAGAAGAGAGAAGAGAAAAGAACCTTCAATGTATGGAGATGAAGAGCTTGGTATACCTCCTACACAGTTATATACTGAACCTTATGCTAGAAAAGCATATGAGAGCGCTATAAGCGTCCTTGAGGAGGTCGAGAAACTTCTTAAACATATGATAAGTAGTTAAGTCCATCCTATTAACTAGTTATCCTTGTAAGCTACCTTAGTGAGAATACACTGTCTAGCTCTGGGTAGAAGTCTGTGATGTTTGTTGTTCTAGTCTTGGTAGTAGAGTCTTTCTTAGTCTCTCTATCGTTGCTCTCTGCTTCTGTCTTATCCTTCTCCTTCTGTCAATATATCTCCCTACTAGCCATGCAAAATCTGGGTCATTCTTTATTGCTGGGTGATGTGGGTCGACTAGTATTACCTCGTAGTACTTGTAGAGGCCGTCTTCTCCTACCCAGTACGATCCTATAACTTCCATGTTTGGATGTTTTCTGGCGGCCCTCTCCTCTGCTATCAGCTGGAGGCTCTTCTTGGTCGTATGTCCATAGACTCCCATTCTTTTAGGTCTTCTACCACACTTTGGCCTCTGCTTGTTCATGGGACCCTTCCTCACTCGCACCCTAACGACTACTACTCCCTGTTTTGCCTTGTATCCATACTTTCTAGCCTTATCTATCCTCGTAGGCTTCTCAAGCCTAACTACTGCTGGATCTCTTCTCCATTTGATCAGTCTCTGTCTCAGTATCAGACTGATAAGTCCTTTACTAGGTCTCTTCCATACCTGCCCCAGGTAATAGTAGAACGATTTCGCCATGCTCAGCCACGTACAGTTGATCTAGCCTATTTAAATTCTTTCTCTAGCCTCAGAAGAGCTGTAGATAAAGCATGAGAGTACTCTGGAGTATACATAGGAAGACCACTATACATCGAGTAGATAGAGAACACGTAGGGCACAGGAGCCCTACAGAGCTCGCTAACATGAGAATAGAACAGCGCTTCAGCAAGAGGAAGATAGTTAAAAGATGAACAATAAACATCGGAAGATAGAAAAAGATCTTCAAAACAGACAACGCGAGAACAGATCCTATAACCATCATGATCCACACATGACCTATATATGGTGAGCTCTCTAAACTTCCTTCTAAGGTCGCTCATATGCTCTCCAACATGGATAAGACAGTCGTTAAAAGATACCGCTAGATCTATATTTAACGATCGTGAGAACTTGTTAAACATGAATAGAAATGCTCTCAGAAGAAGCTCAAAATCTCTAACAACTCTACCTCTATCAACTTTATTAAGAGCTAACGGACATGAACATACGTTAGGTCTATCGGTGACGATGTCAACGCTCAGCATCTGACATCTATCTTCGCATCTCTGATACTCGATATCTCTAACATATGGAAGCTCGCAGATTCTCTCGCGAGCTTCCTCACTTATCTTAATATTTGATCTGTCCTTCAATAGAAGATAGAGCTCTATCATCTTAAATATGTCGACTCCCTTAATAATAATATTATCGTACTTTCCTTCAACGATCTCCTTAAGAAAGTTTGTATCAGAGTACTGTGGGGGACGTTTCATCTCGTCACCTGATATGACTAGCCTTGCCCTTATGATCTCGTTCTCGCCTATGGTGACCTCGTTCTCTCTCACCTTCACTTCTCTTAGACTCCTCACCTCGATGCTGTCGAAGGTTGAGAGTAGCTTATAGTACTTCCCTGTTATTAGGAACGCTCTCTCATCGTTACCATATCTCAGGTATATGTGTGGAACTATGTCGACTATTTTCAATTTTTCTTTTCCCTCTACGTTGTTAGATGTCACTATCATGATGTCGTTCTCTATCTTGCTCATGTTCTGTAGTATAGCTAGGGTTCCTAGATTCAGTCCAACTATGCATATTGTTGTTTTTCTCGATCTTAACACGATGTGTGAGGTTACTATTCTAAATCTCTGTTAAGTGTTTTACTCTCGATGATGAGAGATGAGAACATAGTGAACATCTTTACAAGATACTTCAATAGCATTTCTATAGATCTCAAAGATCTTCTAATGATCTTTCTATATTATGCTAGGAAGAGAACTATAAATATTTTAAGAGCTATGTTACTATTTTTCAAGTATAGAGACTCTCTCGCATTAACATTCGAGGTTCCACCACTTATTTCACTTAGAGTTCTAAGATGTATAAAGAAGCTTATTAATGATGGTCTTATCAATATATCTAGTGGTGATATTGTTCTTAGCGATACAGGGTATAGGTATGTTTCTGATCTTCTTAAGAGAATATACAAGTGTAATTATGTTATCGTTGGTTCTCTTGTTAGACGTTCATCAGACTTTATTAGGGAGGTCTCTCTTTCTGTGTCTAATATAGAGAACTCAGATGTTTACTATGTTCTTAAGAGTTCTATAGTTAGCTTTATTGTTGACGAGTTCTCGGGTTATGATGTTGTTGATCTTGTTAGGCTTGTTCTCAGTCATATATGTTGAGGTTGTGTGTTTATAAGTCTCATAAGATAATATACTGTGAGGGTCTCATGAAGAGTAGTAAGAGCATTGAGATAAGATATGAGGAGCTCTCACCAGCTGAGTGGTTCAGGCGTAATAAGGAGCTTGCTGGCCTCACTAACCCGACCAGAGCAATGTATCAGACTATAAGGGAGTTCGTGGAGAATAGTCTCGATGCTACAGAGAGCTACGGCATTCTTCCTAGTATAAAAGTGAAGATAGACTACTATGACAAGGCTAGAGGATGGGTCTCGGTCTATGTTGAGGACAATGGTGTCGGCATACCTGACAGCGAGATACCTAACGTGTTTGGAAGAGTGTTCTACAGTAGCAAGTACAGGATAAGACAGCATAGAGGAGTGTTTGGACTTGGAGCGAAGATGATTATACTATATGCCCAGTCTACAACGAACAAGCCAATATATGTGAGAAGCGCCCCTCTTGGAAGTGACAGGATCTACGAGTACGTGCTAATGATAAATACTCTGAAGAACGAGCCCATAATACTTGAGAGGAGAGAGTACGAGAACAAGTACAGGTGGCATGGTACAGCTGTAAAGGTGATCATAGAGGGAGACTGGCCCCGTGCTAAGAAGAGAGTTGAGGAGTATCTCAAGAGGACGTACATGATAGCACCATATGCGGAGATAATATTGAAGGCTCCTGACCTGTTCCTATGTTTTCCACGTGTAACAACCAAACTACCACCCCCACCAAAGGAGGGTCTCCCGCATCCGAAGAGCGTTGATGTTGAATTGATAAAGCATCTCATAGCTAGAAACCCGAACCTCACTCTGAGAGAGTTCTTGACAGAGTACTTTGACGGTGTTGGCAAGCAGACTGCTGAGGCCTTCCTGAAATGGGCAAAGTTTGATCCTAACAAGAAGGTTGGAGATCTCACAGAGGACGAGATAACAGAGCTCACAACAAAGATGAGAGAGTTCAATGGCTGGAGAAGACCTAAAGCCGACTGGCTATCACCTGTAGGTGAGGAGCTACTGATAGAGGGTATAAAGAAGGTTCTCGAGCCAGAGTTCGTTGCTGCTGTCACAAGGAAGCCCAGCTCGTATATGGGTCACCCATTCATTGTAGAGGCAGCAATAGCATGGGGAGGCAGGATCCCTCCAAGCGACAAGCCTATAGTGTATAGATTCGCTAACAAGGTCCCCCTCCTATATGATGAGGGTAGTGACGTTATAAGGAAGGTTGTTGAGGAGATTGACTGGAGCGTATATAAGGTGAAGTTTCCGGCACCACTAGCAGTGATAGTGCATGTATGTTCAACAAAGATACCATACGTCAGCGCGGGAAAGGAGGCCATAGCGGACGTTGTCGAGATAGAGGAAGAGATAGTGCTCGCGATAAGAGAGGTTGCTAGAAAGCTTAGGCAGTACATAACGAAGAAGGAGAAGGAGGAGGAGATATACATAAAGTTTGCAACGTTCAGCATGTATGCTGGTGAGGTTGCTAACGCGTTAGCATATGTTACTGGAAAGCCTGCAGAGGAGCTGAAGAGGAAGCTACAGGAGCTCATAGTTAAGAAGGTTGGTCTGCCTCCTGTCCCTGGGAAGGCTGAGGTGAAGGAGGCCTCACGTGAGGTCGCTGTCGAGGCTAGGAAGTAGGTCATACTTTAATATTATTCGATATCCGATAACGGATAATGAGGAGAGCAATCATAATAACGATAGCAGTAATAATAGCAGCAGCATGCATAGGAACAATACTCTACTACACATACTCTACCTACAGAACATCAACACAGAAAACAACAAGCTACAAGACATCGCAGACATATATCAGAGTATTCTGCGCAGGCTCCCTCACAATACCTTTCCAAGACATCGCGCAAGTATTCGAGAGCGAGTACAAGGTACCTGTCCACATAGAGCCTAGCGGTAGTGTAATGGCTGTAAGAAAGGTGACCGACCTACATGAGTGGTGTGACGTGCTTGGAGTATCTGACTACAGGTTGATCCCCAAGTTCATGATTCCTAAATACGCTAGATGGTGTGTAGGATTCGCTACAAACCAGATAGTTATAGCATTTACAAGACATTCAAAATATGCCGAGTACCTACTCAAACATCCCCAAGACTGGTACAAGATACTGATGATGAAGAACGTACGCTACGGATTCTCTAACCCCAACATGGACCCTTGTGGATATAGAGCTGTGGGAGTCATAGCACTAGCCGCACTCTACTATCATAACATGACTATTCTAAGAGATCTCGTGATCTCCAAGATAAGCGGAGCAAAGTACAGATTGCTCAGTAACGGAACGCTGATAGTGTATATACCTGCGACGTTCACCATAAGAGGAAACCTTGTGATAAGGCCGAAAGAGGTTGACCTAGTATCGCTTCTAGAGAGTGGAGATATAGATTACGCGTTCGAGTATAAGAGCGTAGCGGTTCAACATCACCTGCTCTACATAACGCTTCCACCACAACTCAATCTTGGGGACCCAGCGTACTCGAGATACTATTCTAGAGTTATCGTGAAGATCCTTGTCGGAACGTCTGAGGAGAAGGGCATAAAAATGGCACCAATAATATATGGACTCACCGTGCCTACAGTTGCCAAACATGAGGATCTGGCTCTAAGGTTCATAATGCTGATACTTAGCAAGATGGGCAGAGAGATATTTGAGAGAAACGGACAGGACATTCTTAGCAGGCTCATAATAGTTGGCAAGCCTCCTGAAAAGCTGATAACATTTCTAAAGGAGAACGGGTATAGCTATGTCGTCAAAAATACTACAGGTTGAGAAGAGTCTAATACTGTTTTACGGAGTCTTCTCTCTCATAGTGATACTTATACTTGTTCCTCTAGCATCTCTCTTTTTATTCTTTAGATATGATGTTCTAGTCAAGATATTTCATACGCCGATACTTGTCTCAGAGCTGAGATCAGCATTCATAACGACCTTCGAGGCTTCTCTTCTGAGCACTCTTATCTTAATCATAGTCGGTGTCCCGGCTGGATATGTACTTGCTAGAGGAGATTTCAAGTTGAAACCTATCGTCGAGGCTATAATAGACATGCCGTTCGTGGTCCCTCACCCAGTCGTAGGTGTAATGCTTCTGACAGCGTTTGGAAGCAGAGGTCTCATTCCTGTAGGAATCGAAGACACGTTCTGGGGGGTCGTCTCGGTCATGCTTTTCGTGTCTGCTCCCCTCATGATAGACACGGTCAAGATAGGATTCCTGTCCATAGACGTATCGTTAGAACAGGTTGCAAGATGCCTAGGAGCATCGTTCTGGAAAACATTTACAAACATTCTTCTTCCACTATGTGGCAGGAGTATCCTAGCTGGTGCAATACTATCTCTAGCTAGAGCACTCAGTGAGGTTGGTGCTCTCCTGGTGCTTGCATACTTCCCAAAAACTGTGAACATCCTTATACTTGAATGGTTAGATACTCTCGGGCTCCCGTACGCCATTGCAGTATCCTGCATATATCTCATAGTGATATTTATAATGTTTGTAGCTCTTAGAATAGTAACAAGAAGCTATGCTATATATTGATAATCTACATCTGAAGATTAGGGATCTCGAGATAATGATAGAGAAGCTACAGATCAACAGAGGAGAGTACGCTATACTGCTTGGCCCAAGCGGTGTCGGGAAGACAATGCTTCTGAACGCTATTGCAGGGTTCGTGAGACCTATACGTGGTAGAATAATCATAGATGATGAAGACGTTACGTTTAAGCCTCCTGAGAAGAGGGGGGTCTGTATAGTTCCACAGAACTTCGCGTTGTTTCCGCATATGTCTGTCTACGATAACATAGCTTTCTGTCTGAAGTTGAGAAAGATGTCTAAAGAAGAGATAGAGAAACGTGTTTTAGATATCTCTAAACTTCTCGAGATAGAGCACCTCCTCAACAGGCGCCCACACACGTTGAGTGCAGGTGAGGCACAGAGAGTAGCTCTAGCCCGCGCAATAGTTGCTGAGCCTAGATTACTACTTCTCGACGAGCCACTATCTAATCTCGATCCTGAGAGAAAGCTCAGAGCGATGGAGCTCATAAGAAGAGTCGTAAGAGAGAGAAGGTTGACCGTTCTTCACGTTACTCATGACGTGTCTGAAGCCTTCGCGCTAGGCGACGTGGTGTTCTATATGAGAGATGGCAGGATAGTGTTTAGAGGCTCGGTCAGCGATTTTGCGAGATCGAGCATTGCTAGACCATATATGGAGCTTGTTGAGAGAGTCGTGGCTAGATGCGAGACTGAGAGAAGCGTTAGATCTCTCTAAGACTCTCCCTTATAAATCCCCTGTGAGTAACTATAGATGAGTAATCTATGGTAGCTAGATCGAGGCAGGAAGTGCTTAAGATACTTGAGGAGTGGGGAAAGAGGATAGTAGAGCAGATTGAGAGAGGCCAGGAACCTGTCATAGAGATCCCAGCACGTACCCTGTCTAACACTGTCTGGGATCCTGTAAAGAAGATACTGGTGCTTGGACCAGAGAGGATGAGGAGGAGGTTTCTCGATCTCAAGGAGTCTAGAAAGTTCATGCAGACCATGCTCATGCTGAAGCTCATAGTTGAGGCGATAAGAGAGAACGTCTATCCAACAATAAGAGACCTCTACTACAATGGTAAGCATACTATAGTGTATGTTGATCCTAGGAAGAGAGTATTCAAAGAGAACACATGGGATGACCAGCAGGAATCTAATGCTGTGATAGAGGACATAGAGGTCGCTACCAGTCTACTGAGAGAGGAGATGGGGATATCAGCAGATGTCAAGGGTAAGGTAGTTGGACCAATAATAGTCAGGTCGAAAGGCTTCGAGATAGATGCAACAAAGCTGGGAGATGCCGCACTAAGCTTACCACCTAACCCAGACGAGCTAGACATCGTCAAGGTTGAGGCAAACTACGTGCTCGTCATAGAGAAGGACGCAATATTCCAGAGACTGAACAGGGAGGGATTCTGGAGAGATGAGAACTGTCTACTTGTGACTGCTAAAGGCATGCCTGACAGAGCTACGAGGAGATTCATAAGAAGACTGAGCGAGGAGTTCAAGCTTCCCGTCTTTGTGCTCACTGACGCTGACCCATATGGATGGTACATATATAGTGTATATAGGAGCGGCTCAATAAAGCTGAGCTATGAGAGTGAGAGACTAGCAACACCTGACGCTAAGTTTGTTGGTGTCACTGCATCAGACATAATTAACTATAAGATAACTGACGAGTATGTCATAGCTGCAACAGATAGAGACATAAAGAGAGCACATGAGCTACTGAGATACCCATGGTTCCAGAGCGATGCCTGGAAGAAAGAGATACAGCTCTTCCTAAAGATGAAGAAGAAAGTAGAGATAGAGGCACTATCAACACATGGACTGAAGTTCCTCCATGACTACCTCAAGGACAAGATACATAACAAGAAGTGGATAGAGTGATGGAAAGCAGACTCATAGCACGAGGAGCAGAAGCAGAGATCTATCTAGAGAGATGGATGGGAATCCTAACAATACTGAAACGTAGAGTCCCCAAAAGATATCGAAACCCAGATATCGATAAGAAGATTAGAAAACGCAGAACTATAACAGAGGCCCGCATAATGATCAAGTCCAGGAGACTTGGCATTAATGTTCCAAGAGTGCTCGATATAGATCTAGGAGAGTACACAATACGTATGGAATATATAGAAGGCATAAATCTTCGAGATCTGGCACAAACATTCAATAGCTGGAGTGAATGCTTCAGAGAAGCTGGGAGAGCAGTGGGTAAGCTTCATCGGGCAGGAATAATTCACGGTGATCTTGCTCTGACAAACTTCATAGTTAGTGATAGAGGTCTTTTCCTGATAGATTTTGGGCTAAGCTGTGAGATTGGGTCAACTCTTCTAGACTTTAAGGATCATAAGAGAGTAGTTAACGTGCTTGCTCGTGATATAAACGTGTTTCTCAGGAACCTGGAAGCTAATTTTGGTGATAAGTCGGCGCTAATGTTCAGGAGCTTTCTAGAAGGATATCGTGAGGTCGTTGGTGAGAGGCTGGAACATTCAATTCTTAGAGAGATACGTAGGATACGCAGCATGGCAAGATATGCTCCACGCGTGTGAGCCTGAGCGAGAAGATTTATAAGAAGACTAAATAACTTGGTCTGACGTGCCTCATAGGTCGCGACACAAGAAGGGCAGGAGTAGCTCCACTAGACCTGTAACGAAGACTCCACCAACATGGGTCAAATATACTCCAGAGCAGATAGAGCAGCTGATAGTGGAGCTAGCGAGGAGAGGGTTCACGCCGTCTATGATAGGAATAATTCTGCGAGACCAGTACGGTATCCCTCTCGTGAAGCCGATACTAGGAAGATCTATAACAGATGTCCTAGAGCAGCATGGTCTTGCACCTCAGATACCTGAGGACCTCATGTTCCTCATAAGAAAGGCTATAAAGATAAGGAAACACCTGGAGGAGCATCCTAAAGACATGTCCGCCAAGAGAGGACTAATACTCACAGAGTCCAAGATAAGGAGACTAGTAAAGTACTATAAGAGGGAGGGAAGGCTTCCAGAGGACTTTGAGTACAGGCCAGAGCAGTTCATGCATATGATGGCCATGTAGTGACCTGATGAGTATTGAAAACATAGATGTAACATCTCCGCGATTACTAGTACTGACAAGAAGAGACCCAACCTGTATATTCTTCTCGCTCTTCATAACGAGCCTCAGACTCTCAAGAGGAAAGTTAACACATGTGTCAGTGGTGGACTATCTCTTTGAGCCAATAATAGAGGACCTTCTTCAACATTATGATAATGTCCTAATGCTTGACATATGTGACGAGTTCAATATAGCTAACATGTCGAGAAAAGCTGTATCAAAGATGAGCATAGACCTGAAAGTTCTTGTGGACTCTCGCGAGCTCATTAAGAGTGGTGGACAAAATGTTGAGACATTTCTCGATATTTCGACTGTTCTCTACCTGCTTGAACATCCTGAGCATGTGCTAGATGTGGGATACTTAACAATAGAGTCTCTAGAGAAGATAGACAGACCCTGTCTACCCGGTTCAACATATCTAAACGTTAACGATAGTATTAGACTGTCATTGGCACCCTACATACCTGAGATAACTGGAAGCGAGAACATCAAGATCGATGCAACTGATGTAGAGTCTCTTCTAAAGCTCATGGGAGAGAAACTTCTCAAGAACAGGTTCTCTGGGATCCTCCTTGACACGTTGCTATACTCATCGTACAGTGTGAGAGGTGGAGCACTAGTGCAGGATCTAATGCTGATACTTGAATCTCATTTCTGGAAGGATGAGTATATAAACATTATAGATACTGCTAAACTGGAGAATCCTCTCCTAGATAAGAGACTATATAACACATGTTTAGAATATGTCAAGAATATTAGCAACATTATACAGAAGATACTGAAGAGCAGGGACTACGCTACCGATGTTGACAATATGGTATCCTTCTATAGGCTATGTAAGATACTGAGATTTCATAGAAAGTGGAGAGAGATGAAGATCACATGTAGACCGCGCAGAGGCGTGATATGCTCAGCGTCAGGATCAAATATTGAGGTGAGCTCGAGAGAGTACTCACTCCTATCTAAGGACGGCATACACGTGGTATGTTATGAGGAATAGAATTATTGTGACGTTATGTATGAGGTTTGACTCTTGTGAGACATGTGAGGCAGTTAGGAGGGCTCTAGAGGTGGATAACGTTGAGCTCCCAGACTGTGTCGATAGGATAGAGATGGCATGTAGCGGAGACACTTTACATATAGTCGTGACAGGAAAAGTAATTGAAAGCCAGGACCTACTAACCATCTGGTCGACCTTGGATGACATCATGAGATGCGTAAAGGCCTCGATAGAGGCTCTCAGAGAAGCGGAGAAGAAAAGGATTTAATACACCCTCCTCACCTAGTCGTTGAATGTCCTCAGCACATAAGTCACTTATAGGGAAGTGGGCCCTCAAGAAGTGGTTCACGGTGCATGCTCCTCCAGTGTTCAAGTGTGTAGAGGTTGGCGAGGTTCCTGCAGATGCTCCTGAGAAGCTTCTTAACAGGACCATAGAGGTCAGCCTCTTCGAGCTCACTAGAGATCTCTCTCACATACCTATAAAGCTGAGGTTCCAGATATATAGAGTAGAGGGAGAGCATGCTTACACACGATTCAAGCTTCAGGAGCTCACAAGAGACTACGTGAAGTCACTCGTGAGGAGAGGATCTTCAAAAATAGTGACAATTCATGATATAGCGACTCCAGATGGAGCTAAGATGAGAATACAGGTCCTAGCTATAACAGCATATAGATGCAATACGAGCCACAAGAGAGCCATAAGAGCAATAACTAGAGAGAGACTTGACTACTACTCTAACCATCTGAACTTTGATAACTATATTCTGGCATTAGTGTTTGGAGCAATAGCACAGGACGTTCTGATACATGCTAAGAAGATATATCCTCTGAGAAAGGTCGAGGTCCTCAAGGTTAAGGTTCTCGACTATCCAGAACACTTAAAGAAGGCTGAGGTCGTTGAGAAGCCTATAGTGGAGACTGTACAGCAGTAGCATCTTCTAGTACTCCTCCTCTTCTCCTATAACATCCCTCCAATCAATACCAACATCTTCACGGAACATTGATCCAGCCCCTGACACCAGCTCCTCGAGCTTTCTTCTCCTCATCTCCCTTCTCCATGTCTGTAATCTCCTATATACTGTAGCATGTTGCCTACCCTGTATCAACATCTCTATAGCCTCTCTAGCTGCCTTAGCGTTCTCGTACTCTCCTATAATTGCTACAGATTTGTCAGATATTGCAATCTTTGCTCCAGATAGCTCCTCTATGGTTCTTCTTGCTCTACCCTCCTCTCCTATGAGTCTACCCTTGATCCTTACTAGATGATTTATCTTCGACTTATCTATTATGTAGTCTCTCAAGTTGACCACCATAAGCACATAATTAGGCTTCTTCAGCTCAAGTGCTGTGTTCACATCGAAGCCGTAGTTCAGTGCCTCTATGACTTCCTTAGCCTTCATTATCTGGTTCAGCGTTGTGGTCTCTCTTGGCTCTATTATTACCTGTCCACTGTTATCTATCATTATCTTCACGTTTAGCTCGTTCTCAAGCATATCCTTGTATTTTTCTATGTATTTCACCTTATTTCTGTCTACTGACACCACTATTCTGCCTCTGACACCATCTACAGACCAGGTGTTCATGGACATGTTAAGTATAGTAAGTACATAATTTATTAAGCTGACCTTGAACGATAGATTCTAGATGAAGGCCTACGTTTCAGTAGATTTTGAAGGTCTCCCACATATTGTATCCTTCAGTCAACTCCTTCCGAAAGGTAAGATGTTTTATGAAGCTAGAAGCATAGCGACGAGGATAGTGAAACATATATGTGAAGTACTTAACAGAGAAGGTGTAAAAGAGATAGTGATTGCAGATAGCCACGGCTGCATGATAAACATAGATCCTGAAGAGCTTCCTGAAAATGTCAAGCTCATACGTGGAATACCCAGACCTGTGAGCATGATGATAGGTGTCGAAGAGTGTGACCTTGCAATGTTTATAGGATATCATGCAGGTGCTGGAACAGTAAGAGGAGTGCTTGATCATACACTATCAAGCACAAGTATATATCGCTTAAAGATAAATAACATTGTCGCGAGTGAGTACCTGTTAAACGCGTTAGTTGCAGGGTACTACGAGGTTCCTCTCATACTTGTAGCCGGAGATGAGGCTCTCAGAGATGAGGTTCAAAAGTATACTCCATGGGCTGAATTTGTCCCTCTCAAGAGAGGTCTCTCAAGGTTCTCAGCAGCATCATACTCTACTGCTAGGCTTCTTAGAGATCTAGAGTGTAGTATCATGAGAGCACTAGATAAATATGAGAAAGGAAAGACAGATATATTCAAAATAGATGGTAACATAGTGCTCGAGGTCTCATTTAGAACTACAGAGTTTGCAGATGTAGCGGAGAACCTTCCAGGCGCCGAGAGGGTGGACGGCTACACTGTCAGGTATATCTGTAATAACATAGTAGAGGCATATAAGGTGCTCGAGCTCGTTACACTTGCATGTCTAGGAGTGCGTTATCTCGTTACTGAGTGCTAGAGTACTGATATTATAGAGTCAAATATCATGTAGAACATCACTGTTATGAACGGTGAGTACGCTATCGCCAGAAGCACAGCTATTCCCCACACATCAAAGAATGGTGGAACAATCATCGACATGTATCTACTCATAAATGCTGTTGCTGCGGCTAGAATCGTCGACTGTGAGAGTAGCTGTGGTAGTCCGAACGCGGCGTAGAGTATCAGTATTAGTGATGGTGCTAGAAATGCCATTATGGAGTATGTTTGGAAGAGAAGTGTCAGATTTGTCAATACCTGTCTAAGTCTTAGGAACTTATCTCTAATAAGTACGTTAAGCTTCTGTAATATTATTCTCTCAGGTTCTGTTGTCAGCTGCACGCTCTGTATTAATGCTGTCATCACGTCTTTATACACTATAGATCTTGTACGTTCTATGCTTCTCTTTATAGCAGTTATTATGTCTGTTCCAAGCGCATAGTCTTTAAGTATTAGACCTAGCTCATGTTTTATCTCAGGATCCTTCTCTACCTGATATAGCTTAGCTATAACCTCTGCCAAGGGTGCCGAAGTTGCTAATAGTGGAACCATGTACGATACTGTGTATAGAAACTTCTCGTTGAATCTTACGTCTCTCCTATATATTATCATGAGCGCGTTGCTTATGAGCGCCACAATTGCCATGAATAGTCCCATCAGTGTTGCTGATAGTGATAGTGATAGGAATCTCAGAATAGGTATACGAGTTATCTCATATAAAATTGATACCGCGACAAGCACAGGTGTCGTAAATATTACAGAGTAGAGTAGTATCAGCAGATTTGCCTTGAACGTGTGCTTGTTTATACGGTATCCAGTGTACTCGTAGAACCTAGATGCAATGTTCTCGCAGAACCTCTCTAGGGGCAGTCTTATGCTGAGTTTTTTCATCTATTTACTAGTAGTAGAGTGCTAGGATGTTGCTTTTAAGGTATAACTCCTGAAATAACCTTCAGGTACGTGTCCTCTGGATTTATGTGGTAGCTTCTAAATATTCTGAACACTGTTGGTGGGTCTCTGAAGTTGTATCTGACCATCGCGTCAAGAACCTCCTTACGTCTCCTGAGCTCGCTTATAAGGTTCTCATAAGGTACAAGTCTAACATCCGCTATCTCTCTCAGAAGTTCACTGTCCTCAGCTTTCTCTACCTTATCTGTCAGCGGATTATATTTGAACGATGTCACGAACTTCGGCTTACTGTTCTCGAATCCTCTGAACTCTTTCACCTCTATGACTCTTCTAACTATCTTATCAAATATTCTTACTCTCTGTATATTACAGAACACGTGAGCCATCCTGAGCAGTCTCCTGGGGACGCTCATCGGCTTCGTTGTGAGTCTCATAATCGCTGCCTCCACGGTGTCTGCGTGAAGAGTTGTGAGACCCGAGTGACCGCTTGCGAACGCTTGAAACAAGGCGTAGGCTTCTTCTCCTCTTATCTCTCCTATTATCAGATAGTCAGGTCTTATTCTCATGGAGACCTTTATGAGATCGAACTGTGTTATCTCTCTGACCTGTGGGTTAAATGATGGTCTAGTCAACAGTGGAACCCACTGCTCATGTGGTATATTTATCTCTCTAGTATCCTCTATAGTAACTATCCTAGCCTCTGGACGTATGAGATATAGGAGAGCGTTCAGTAGCGTGGTCTTCCCGCTTCCTGTAGGTCCAATTATAACTATGTTGAACTTGTAGTCTATCACCAGCCATAGATATGCTGCTGCCTCCGCGCTTATGGTTCCCGTCCTTATCAAGTCAACTATCGTGAACGGCTCTGTCCTGAACTTTCTGATGTTTATACAGTGTCCTAGAGGTGCTACATCGCTTAACGTTGCCTCTACTCTCGCGAAGTTTCCTATCAGACCTTCAAGTATCGGATTTGCAGAGCTCACGTTTCTCTTTACTATCTGAGATATCTTCACTATGTAGTTGTATATCTCGTCCTCTGTCTCGAACTTTATGTTAGTACGTAGATGTTCATAAAAGCTGTGCCATACATATACGTATCTTCCAGGTCCATTGACATTTATGTCCTCTATATACGGGTCGCGTAGAAGAGGATCAAGCTTTCCGAATCCGAGAACGTCTCTAGTTATGTAGTACATGTATTTTCTGAGCACCGGCTCCTCTATCTTGAGTTTCAGTTTCTTCACGGCGTCTCTAACATAGGTCTCAAGTCTCTGATGAGGAATTGATAATCTTCCTGAGAGGACCTCCTCAAGTATCTTCTTGTCTTTCATCACTATGTCACGGACAGTGTCGGTTATTAGCTCAAGGTTCTTAACGTCCTCGTCTGTAAGTGGAGGCTCAATAACATTATATACGAGTGACCCCTCTTTCTCGTCTCTGTAAATTATAACGTAGACATATCCTGGTACTATGTTGTAGACATCTCTGAGTATTATGCTGCTCCTAGGCTCTTGCCTCTGAGCAACCTCTTGAACTGTCACATTCTGCTTACAATAATAACAACTGTAGAGTTTATTTTTCTTTAATCTCTTTAGAACATTCAGCGGGGTCTGAGATACTGAGGCTCAGGATAACGAGAAAGAAGGAGAAGCTTGTAAGGAGGAGGGAGAGAAAGCCAGCTCTCTCTCTCCTTCTCAGGTTACCATTATACATTCTCTTATTATTATGTATACTCATGATAGCTTCACAGTGCATGCATGCGAGAGTTACGATAAAGGGAAAGATCCTTAACGCTACCATAAGGATACCATACGCACCTCTCAAACCTGAGTTCTTGATAAAGCTCATACTCCTCTCTATTGCTCTCGTAGCCCCATCTGCAGTATATGAATACAATAGGTTCAAGCTATTGTACAGATTAGAGGACCAGTTACCAGTAATTACTAGAATAGTTGCTGACGCACTGAGAACAGGAACAGTAATCGAGGAGGCACTAAACCTCATAGCAAGAAGTGGGATGGCTCCTATAAATGCAATAGTCGGACGTGCACTTCTCCTAAGCAAGTACAGATCTATACCAGTATCCGAAGCTCTGAGGATAGTAGGCACAGAGATAGGAGCAGAAGGAATAGTAAGATTCGCAGACCTACTAGACCTAGCATACAGATACGGAGCCAGAGCGGAAGATATTCTAGATGTTGCTGCCTACACTATGGAGGCTGTACAATCATATAGAAGAGAGAAGATGGTCAACCTTAAACCATATGTCGCTCTAATATACATGATGGTGTTCGTCTACCTGTTCATCTGCGTCATAATAGCGATACTCTCATCCTTCCATATATCCTCTACAGCATTCACTGGAGGATTCGTCAAGCTCGAGATAAATGACGTCTATCTGAACGCTATGGTGTCAATAGTGGAGTACATAACGCTGATAAACTGTGCTGGAGCATCATTAATAATAGGTAGAGTAGTATATGAGAGACCGCTAGCCGGGCTTATACATTACATAATTCTAGCACCTACAACGTTCGTGTTCCTATCGGTGTTGAAGGTGATGTTAGCAAGAATGTTCGTCCCCTCTCTCCATGTGCCTATAATCTAAACGCTCTTCTTATAGCATCCTCAAGGTTTGACTCTAACGTTGACAAGTCTGCCGGGATAACTATTATGGAGGATTTGCCAGCTGCAAGTGTTGAACAGGACACGCCTAGATCTTTCACAGCGTTATCGTCGCAGATTACTATCATCTCGCGAGGCTCTGGCAGGTCTAGTAGTAGGCTTGTGAACAGTGTTGCGTCTCTCTCGTTGAGTATGAAGTAGACTATCACTTCTTTTGATCCTCTCTTGAGCAGTACAGGTATCTTATGTACAACTCCTGACATTCCCTTGAGATCGACGTCAAACGCAACGTCGATCCCGTACTTGTCTGCGATATTCACAATCATGTTTTTTACATAGTCTTTCACAAATATTAATCTAGCCTTTTCAAGAGCTGATGCCTCTATTGCATATTGAGGAACTCTCTTTATTCTAGCCTCCTTTAATGTGAAAACTAGTCCACAGTTTAGACATCTAAGCTTTAGTGATGGAGTCTCAAACTTTGCTCCACAGTTCTGGCACATGAAGACTCTGCCATAGGTCCTGAGCTCGGTATCGCTGTTCTCTATCTTCTTTCCACAGCCGGGACACACTAGCTCGCCGTCGCGTAAGAACTCTCTCAGGAAGCCTATGTACCCGCATTTGACATGTGCCACGAGCTCGGCTATGTCCACATCATTGGAGTTACATCTAGGACATACTGGTAGCACTGCTAGAACATGGTCACCGCAGGATGGGCAAGATATGAGGCCTATGAATCCTATCTGTACGAGAAGGCCGAGCTCCTTCATCTTCTGTATGCTCTCTTCTGTGAGGACGCTATCTCCTACGTAGTACCTTATTCCTGTCTTATCTATCGCTGTTATAACTGTCTGTGCGGTTCCTTTTCCGACCTTGTCTAATATTGCTGAAGTTGCTGATATAGGAATATTAAATTCAGAGTTTCTTTTATTAGACATCTCTGAGAAAGAGAGCTCCTGACATATTATTTAACGTTTCCTCAATCTCTTTAGCTATCAAAATACGAACCTCTAAATCTTTAACCCTCTTGGTAAGATAGTAGTATTGTTTTATAGAAGTCGTATATATTTTGTCAGAGAGATCTCTGATAGATCTAATGTAGGAAGATACGAAGAGACAGGTATCACATATCACTCTGACACCACTTAGGGCTGGGACAACCTTGTTGAATCTTGATGTGAAGATCCAGACGTTAGATTCTAAACGTGTGTTGCCGAGAGCTGACAGGAGGGCTCTGACAGCGTGAGCTGACAGGTGTGGGCATCCTGTAACCACGAGAGTTCTCTTACCAAGCTCTCTCAGAGAGCATCTTGTAGCTAATTCTCTAACTTCCCTATCGATGTCTCTCATATCTATGCTGAGCTTACACTCTCTAACCATTCTTGAACGATATTTCTCATAGTTTGTTGAGAGTCCCTCTATGATTACTAGCGGACAGTTGCTATATGTTGCAAAGGATGCTAGAAAGCTCTTCACGGCCTCTATTGTCCTGAAAGGAGCTCTGCGAAACCTTACATAAGGTATGTCCATTTTTCTTCTATATTGAGAACCAATTATCATACCTAACACGCCAGCCTCTACAGTGTTTAAGCATCTATCGTTTATTACTTCCACTAGTACTCTAGGGTACCTATTCTCCTCTTCCAATATCTCCGTCTTCGGCATCTCACCAGTGAGAGCAGATATCAATGAGAGAGGACCAGGAAGCTTGTCTGTATATGCATCATATATCGAGCTTATGAACGCTACCGCGCTAGACTCAGACCATGCATAATATCTCTGTTGTCTTATTTTTAAATGTTCATAAGGTATGCATGTTAGCCATGTCGATACTCCAATCTTCTTAAGTATGTGCACTATCTCTCTCTGTTTCCTTGCCTCTATATCGTCTCTCTCAAGGTCCTCTATACACATGCATGCTGGGTTACAGGTCGTGAATGTTCTTGTCCTTAGTCCTTCTCTATGTAGGTCTCTGAGTAGTTCTATTCCTGCGTCTCCTACGTTTATGTACGATATTCCTGATATGTGTGCGGTCTCTATCTTTACAAAGTCTTCGTATCCTGCCCTCCTCAGGGCATCTTTCAATTTCTTTATCCTCTCCTTAAGGTCGCACATCAGGCCTACGACCTATATTCTTATAAGACGGACATGGAACATATACTAGCTGGTGGAGACGGAGGAATGACGAGAATAAGGAGGCTAGTGCTTGATGTAGACATTCCATCTAAGGTTAGCATTGTTGACCTGGCTAAAAATATTACCAAGGTTCCAGGAGTGAAGGCAGTGAACATAACGGTTGAAGAGACTGACGTAGATGTTCTAGGTCTAGTCGTCATAGTTGAGGGAGACGATATCAATTTTGAAGAGCTCAGAAGAGTCATAGAGTATCATGGAGCTGCCATACATGGTGTAGATCAGGTCGTTGCTGGAGACAAGATAATAGAGTACCCTGTGAGGATAGTACGACGATAATATAACTGTTAAATACTTGTCTACCAGCTATATACGAGGTGAACAGGTTCGACATAGTAATAATAGGTGCTGGAACCGCTGGCCTCTATTCTGCGTATCTCTTATCAAGTCTAGGATTCTCTACCTGCGTCGTAGAGCAGAAACCTATAGAGAACCTGTATAAGGTTACTGGAGACGCGATAGGTAAGCACCATGTTGAGCAGCATAGAATAGATGTTAACGATATTGTAGAGAACTATTATAGAGGTGCTCTAGTGTATAGTCCTAATGAGGATCTTAAGCTTAGAGTACCTGGAGAGGGATATGCGCTCGACATCGCTGGATGGAGTAGAAAGTTACTGAGAATGGCGACATCAAAGGGAGCAGAGATCTGGGATGCGACCACATTCATAAAGCCTATCGTTGACGGAGATAAAGTATGTGGCGTAGTGGTCAAAAGGAGAGATGGAGCCACGTTTGAGGTCAAGGCAAGCGTAGTCGTAGACGCCTCTGGTGCGACAGGTGTTGTGAGGACTAGACTGCCGTGGAAAGATCATCCGTTAACGGAGCCTCTCAAGCCTGAGGATGCGTCGTATGCCTATAGAGAGGTCGTGGAGTTGAAAGATATTCCTGGCGAGCGTGATCACATAAGGATATATCTGAACCAGGATGTAGCACCAGGAGGGTACTGGTGGCTCTTTCCAAAGAGAGGCAACATAGCTAATGTAGGTCTAGGAATATGGGGAAAATACGTTAAGGAGAGAGGTCTGAACCCAGCAGATCACTACCGTAAGTATCTGCTGAAAAGGAAGGAGCTACAGGATAGAAAAATCATAAATGCGGGAGGAGGAATAGTTCCTACAAGAAGACCACTAGACACGTTAGTTTGGAACAACATTGTTACAGTAGGCGACGCAGCTCTGACGGTCAACCCAGTACATGGTGGAGGTCTAGGACCAGCTCTCCTCTCAGCAAGACTTGCATCAGAGACCATAGCAGATGCCTGGGAGCGAGGAGATCTCTCTGCAACAGGTCTATGGAGCTACAATCTCAGATATATCGAGATCTACGGTAGAAAACAGGCAAAACTAGACATATTTAGACTAGCGCTACAGCATATGAGTAATGAGGAGATCCAGAAGGGCCTCGAGGCAGGAATAGTGACGGAGAATGAAGTCCTGATATTATCGTCTGAGGGTAAGGAGCTCTCTGTGTTTGATAAAGTTAAGAAGCTGCTGAGAATGAGGAAGGTTCCTCTATCGCTTGCTAGAAAACTTATACTCGCGTTCACATATATGAGGAAGATTGAGAAGCTATACGGAGAGTATCCTGAAAGTCCAGAGAAGCTGGAGGTCTGGTCTGAACGTGTCAGGAAGCTCTACTCGGATTATTTAAGAGGTCTCAGAAGGTAGAGGTCTAGCAATGACTCGAGAGGCAGAGCTGCGTCGTCTACTTGCAGATGTCTTCCGTTGGACATATCTTAAGAATCTGACAACGACAATGGGGGGAAACGCATCGGTCAGACTGGACGAGGAGACAATCCTGATAACACCATCAGGCATGCCTAAACACATGATAAAGCCAGCAAACATAGTGAAGATGAGACTCGACGGAACAGTACAGGGAGGAGCTGGGAGACCCTCATCCGAGTGGAGAATGCATGTGGAGATATATAAGACCAGAGACGATGTTAGAGCCGTGCTCCACGTACATCCTCCTCACGTGATAGCTCTATATGAGTCTGGTTACAAACTTGATCTAGACATTGTGGAGCTTAAAGCCTATGTAGGACCGACAGTGCCAGAGGTCGGGTACCTAGCACCAGGAAGTCAAGAGCTAGCTGAAGCAGTAGCAAGAGCATTACGACCAAGAAACATACATGCAGTAGTTCTAAGAAAGCATGGCATAGTCACAGTAGGGTCAAACATACTGGAAGCACTGAACAGAGCAGAAGTTCTAGACCAGGCAGCGTATATGGCAATTCTACGAAACCTACTAACAGGGGGCAAGTGATGATGCCTTAGTTTGCTGAGTACTGATGATAGGGTAGGTTACTGATGATCTGTAATGTTGGTCTGGCGGGCCCGCCGGGATTTGAACCCGGGGCCTACGGCTCCGAAGGCCGCCGCTCTTCCTGGCTGAGCTACGGGCCCTCGCTCTTGTTTCTATCTTTGGTGAAGGTTTATGAACCTTATCTACGTTCTCTGCCTGTTTCCTTAACGCATCTATGTCAAGTTTTATTAGAGACATTGTGACTGTATATAGCATAGCTTAGGATGGTTGAGGCTGATATTGGGAGCGTTGTTGAGGAGATGTGCGCTGGATGCTCTGTGAAGGATACTGTGAAGACTGTTGTGTCAGTAGTTAAGGATCTTGCTGTGAGGACATTTGTATGGTATTTGTCGTCTCTCCGTGACGGATATGTTGCGTCTATATACTCTATCTACCTATTATTTACTGAGCATGTCATCTTTGATGCTGCCTCGCTCGTTCTCTGCATATCGTCCATAGAGCCGAGGTGGCTTGAGGCGTTTTCCATACTTTCTTCAGCATTTATGATGCATGTCATAGTTAAGAGAGAGTTCTCACCTGTATCTAAGCCTACAGGTAGAAAGATTGAGGTCAGATCGTCGACGTATGAGAAGATTCGGAGCATCGTACGTGAGAACGTTCTCAGACTCTCTTCGGGGCTCGGTAACGTTAGTGGTGTCGACTGTATTGTTGCTCCTCTTTCCTCTATGCTTCTCCTGTTGTTGACTTATCTCTGCTCTGCTGAGAGCTCTGAAGATCCTGTTCAGCATGTTATAGAGTCTCTGAGGTATGTTCTTAATGAGGATACTTTTAAGATAGTGTCAGAGTATGGTAATACTACACCGGAGTTGATGATGTGATGAGGATGGACCGCCCCTGAGTGGTGAGGATGCCTCGCAGCTCTGATCGTTATCCGATCTCGAATAACGACTTGATCAAACTCACATGATTAGAATTATTAACCGTGGAGAATGTTTAAATGTTTCCCAGACGTGATACCTCCCAGATGTGTCCCGGAGGCTATGTCGGTCGCATAGCTAGAGTCAACCTCTGGAAAGGCAAGGTCTACTATGAGACTCTTCCTGAGAACGTTCTCCGAATGTGGGTCGGGGGACGCGGACTTGGAGTGTATCTCATGCTTAAGGAAGTTGACCCAAAGGTAGATCCATTCAGCCCCTCTAACAAGGCCATCATAGCTACGGGACCTCTCACAGGTCTCACAGGTGCTCCATCAAGTGGAAGATGGACCTCGATAACTAAGTCTCCTCTCACAGGAACAGTACATGACAGTCACAGTGGTGGAAAGTTCGGTCCCGTACTTAAGTTTGCTGGGTTTGACGCTATAATAATAGAGGATGTTTCTGAGAGACCAGTATGGCTGTGGGTTCATGATGGTAAGATAGAGATCAGAGAAGCATCAAGACTATGGGGACTAGATGTCCACTCTACGACTAACCTTCTTAAGGAGGAGATATCTTCAGAGATAGGTAAAGACGAGGCAGAGAAGGCATCGATAGCATGTATAGGGCCTGCCGGTGAGAGGCTCGTAAAGTTCGCATCAATAATGAACGACTATAACAGAGCTGCCGGGAGAGGGGGGCATGGAGCGGTATGGGGAAGCAAGAAGCTTAAGGCAGTAGTAGCATATGGAAAGGAGAGACCAAAGATAGCTAACGAGGAGAAGTTCAGAGAAGCATCAAGGAGAGCAATGGAGAAGCTTAGAACGAACTCCGTGACAGGGCAGGCGCTTCCAAAGCTCGGCACAGCCGTCCTCGTGAAGATAATCAACGATGCAGGAATACTGCCGACAAGAAACTTCAAGACAGGAGTCTTTCCAGAGGCTGACAAGATAAGTGGGGAGGTGCTTGCAGAGAAGTATCTAGTGCCGGAGAAGCAGAGAAAGGAGATATGTTGGGGATGTCCGATAGGCTGTGCAAGATATACACAGGTACGTGAGGGAAGGTTCACTGGAGAGGGAGGGGGGCCGGAGTATGAGACCATATGGGCGTTCGGTCCACAATGTGG
This sequence comes from Thermoproteota archaeon, assembly GCA_013153275.1. GTDB lineage: Archaea > Thermoproteota > Thermoprotei > Thermoproteales > Thermocladiaceae > JAADER01. Next base: position 19,682 of record JAADER010000037.1, on the reverse strand, counting down.
CGTGAGCGACTTTCCATCGATAATGAAGGCCAACTACCTATGTAATGAGCTCGGTCTCGATACTATAACGATGGGCCATGTCGTAGGAACATTTATGGAGCTAGTAGAGAGGGGGAGGATTCCTAAGGAGCTTCTGAGAGGTCTAAAAGTGGAGTGGGGTAATCCTGAAGTTATAGTCGAGCTAGTATGGAGAACAGCCTACAGGTCTGGAATAGGAGACCACCTGGCAGAAGGAGCGAAGAGACTTGCAGAGACGTTCCAGGATCCTGATGTTGCGATGGTCGTGAGAGGACAGGAGCTACCCGCATATGACCCACGTGGAGTACAGGGACATGGACTCGGATATGCGACAAGCAACAGAGGAGGATGTCACCTACGTGCATACATGATATCTCCAGAGGTCCTAGGAGTTCCAAGACCTGTAGACAGATTCGATACAAAAGGTAAGCCAGAGATAGTGAAACACTTCCAGGACGTGTTCGCTGTCGTTGATAGCCTAGTACTCTGTAAATTCACTACATTCGCACTCTGGGTAGAGGACTATGTTCCACTACTAGCCGGAGCGACGGGCTGGGACATAACTGAGGACGAGTTCTGTAAGATTGGAGAAAGAATATATAATGCTGAGAGAGTGTTCAACGTGCTCTCATTCGGAGACGGTAGACAGTACGACACGCTTCCAAGGAGACTGCTAGAGGAGCCAATGCCTGAAGGACCATCAAAGGGACATGTAGTTAGACTAGGAGAGATGCTTGACGAGTACTATAGACTCAGAGGATGGAAAGATGGTAGACCGACGAGAGCGAAGCTTGAGGAGCTTGGACTAAAGTGGCTTGCTGACAGATTAGAAGAGGAAGGACTTTTACCAGAGTAATATAGCTCAAACACTCATGCCATTTAAGGTAGATGAGTGGATAATAGAGCTAGACCGGACGAGCAAACCAAACTCAATTGTTGTTGAGCCATCTACAATATGTAACTTCTCGTGCTCATACTGTTTCCGGAACACGTTCTACGAAAAAACTAGAGATTTTCTAGACATAGACACCTTCACTAGACTAGCAAACTACTGTAAAGGTATTGTAGAGAGAATAGTGTTCACAGGCTTCGGAGAACCAACACTCAATCCATACTTTCACGAAATGCTTGAACTCTCTTTCAACATTTTTAATAAGGTTGTATTGAACACTAATGGAAGCAGAATCCTAGAACTATCAAATATTCTTCTAAGGAATCTCGACAAGCTTGAGCTTGTAGTAAGCATACATGATGAGGAGACGCTTAAGACTGTAGGTGAGCTTATGGACATGGTTAAGAGAAGAGGGGAGAGAATTCATACAAGAGCTATAGTCGTTGTAACAAGATCGAACTGTGATGATCTCTTTAATCTAGTAGAGAGGTGTCTAGACTTTTTCTCAATAATAGTTATAACGAATATAGTACCTATAGATGAGAGATCGGTAGAAGATTCATGCATTGATGATCCTTACTGTGAGAATAAAGTAAAGAATATATTGGCGCGTCAAGGCTTCAGATTCATGTTCTCCGGAACATGTGTGAAGTCTGTAGACTTCAAGCTGAGGACAAGCATGTTTGAGTGCCCCTTTGTTGAGAGTAAGGCAATGTTCATACGTTCTGATGGTCGTGCTGCCCCATGCATGTTTATGAGTCATGGCTGGAGAATGTATCTGCAGAAGATAGAGAGAACGATAGTTCCTGTAACGTATGGTGACGTTAGTGATAGAGACATAGTTGATATATGGAGAGATCCCGAGTACTCTAAGTTCAGGTTTCTTGTGAAGATGCGTCAGTTTCCATGTTGTCTAGATTGTGAATTAGTTCAATATTGTACATTTACTCTAAGCAACGAACATGATTGTTGGGGAAATAGCCCATCCTGCGCCTTCTGTCCCTTTGCAAGGAAGCTTGCCTTCTGTCCTGTCTAGTCTCAAAGTATCCACAGAGGTATATCCTCATCGTTGAACATATGTGAGAATCTTTCGATTCCGATCCTGCTGACAGGCTTCATGAGATGTCTGAACTCGGAGATGGGAGGAAGAGAGAAGAGCCTATTGTCACCACTAACGTTCTCCCTCAGTATCCTGTAAACGTTAAAGACCTTGATTTTACACTTCTTACAGAAGAAGCCTTTTCCCCTTCCAAGCGACTTAAGAGAGGACCCACATATTGGACATCTAGGATTCTGAATGGAGACCGCCCTCTCTGATAACTTTCTACATCCTTCCACATATATGAAGTAGTCTCCATCCTTCACTCTCAAGCCACCCCAGACCTCAACTATGTCTCCCATGTTCCTCTCAATGAGCTTACTAGGCTCTCCTATATGTCTATACACGAATATGTGGACATAATCCTCAGTGTATGCTACTAGATGTCTATCCTCTGTTCTGGACGTTCTCCTTATACTAAGAATACTCCTATATGGGTTGAATGTTCTTACTCTGTTATCGGAATAGTGTAAATGAGCTCCAGTTGCTTGGTTTGTACGGAAGAGAAGCCAGCCTTCAAGGCCCATACCTATCTTATCGTACATGATTGAGGACATGAAGATCACATGTAGAGGGGAGTCTCCTCTCACGCCATATATGACGGGATCAGGACCACTGGGAAACAGGAGTATCTGCTCATTCTCTCTATCTACATTTGCGAAAGTGTACAACATGAATAGTTCATCTATGTGTTCTATTTCTTCAATATTTATGTCAATAACCTTTTTTAATGATGGATCACCATAAACAAGGAGCTCGAACGTTGAGTCAATATCAGGTACAAAGCCTAGACAAGCAACAGCACCAGTTCTACCTCTTCCTCCTCTCGTCTCGATTCCCAGTCTCTCACGTATCCTGTCTATCTGATCCATCACAACTATGTCTGATACAGCTCTCCTATATACCTTATATAGCGTCTTTGCCTTATCGCTGTAGGACTCATCTATGGAGAGCACAGCAAGACCAGGATCAGCCTTCCCCCTCCTTTCTCTATACCGGTCGACTATACTGTATATATGATCTAGAAGATCCCTTGCCGATTCGTATTTATTCGTGCTTACAATAATCTTCACTGCCGCATTTCCACGAGTCTTGAAAGGTAGGTACGGGTTCAGTCTCACAAGACATGGTAGAGGAACGACCCTGATACCCTCCTTTGAGAGCTCATTGATCAGTCTGTATGCTACATATGTCGTGCATCCTCCGAAGTGACTATCATAGTCATCTAGTCCCACTAGGAACAGCACTATCTTAGCTCGCCCAGCTTTCTCATTATCTCCTCGGCCTTATGACACTCGTCTCTCAGTCCTTTAGGAGGCCTGACACCTCTCTGACCAAGATACTTTCCTAGATAACGTGCCTGTCCCTCACACTTTAGAAGTACCAGGTGAAGGAACCTCATTCCAGTTCTGAGAACTATCGGGTTAGGGCTGTTATTTACGACCTCTATGGTTAGCGTTCCCTCGAATCCAGCATCTACTACTGTCGGCGGTATCGAGAGACCGTACCTCGCTAGCGTGCTTCTGAGGTTGCAGAGTCCTATTATGTTGTCTGGAAGCTTAACGTACTCAATAGTTGTGAGAAGTACGAAGTTTCTAGGTGGTATAACTATCTTACCATCACACTTCACGATTCTGAAATACTCAACCGCGTCATCTATGCTACACGGATCAATGGGAGTGTTCTCATAGGCATATATTGCATACTCGTTTCCTATTCTGAGGTCTATTCCATTCTCTCTTATCGAGTCATCGAACACAGGCTCTATTCTGAGCTTTCCCTCCTCTATCAATCTCTCAATTTCGGACCTTGCAAGTATCATCTACACTATATCACTCTTCTAGAGATATACTGCCAAACATTTAATATATCTTGTGTCACTACTCTACATATGACAGACAGACAAAATCTTAAATAGGACATTGACGAAGTGACTACCTAGGTCGCTACTTTACGGAAGCTCCTTAATGTAATACCTTTATACTCCGCAGAAACTTGATCTCTTCGTGCTCAGCAAGGAGATCCTTGAACAGATAACGAAAGTAGATCCACTAGACGTGTGGAGAGTGCTCAAAGGTGCAGGAGTGAAGTATGTAAAGTTTGTCCTATCAGACATATATGGAAGACCTAAGTGTGAGATAGTTCAGATAGACGCTGCTAAGGACATATTCACGGGAGGGATGCCCTTTGACGGCTCCTCAATACCTGCATATGCTACAGTAAACAGAAGTGACTTCGTAGCGCTGCCAGACTGCAGGAGCGTGTTCATAGAGACCTGGAATGGTGGGAAGCTGGCATCGGTCTTTCTATCAGTAATAGATGACTCAGGCTATCCACATCCACTGGACCCGAGGAACGTCCTGATGGGAGTACTGAACGAGCTCAGAAAGAAGGGATACGATGTCAAGGCAGGAGTAGAGATGGAGTTCTTCATAGTGAGAGTAGTAGACGGAAAGCCACAGCTAGTTGATCCAGGACTCTACTTTGAGGGATATAACGTGCACATGCTCATGAAGCCGATACTTGAGATCCAGACTCACTTTGAGCTAGCTGGTTTTGGAAGCTCTAAGGTCCATCACGAGGTCGCTCCCAGCCAGTACGAGATAAACATACCCGCAGACGATCCCGTTAAGACAGGAGACAAGGTTCTCATGTTCAAGATAATGACTAAGGACATAGCCAAACAGCATGGTCTCGAGACGACATTCATGCCGAAACCATTCTGGGGACTTAACGGTAGTGGAGCTCACACGCATCTTAGCGTCCATGACGCAAAGACTGGAGAGAACCTGTTCAAGTCTACGGAGAAGATCACAGAGATCTGTGCATACGCTATAGGTGGAATACTTAAGTATGCTCGCGAGATAAGTGCAGTAGTAGCACCAACAGTAAACTCATATAAGAGGCTAGTTCCTGGACACGAGGCTCCAACAAGGATAGTGTGGGGATATGCTAACAGGAGCGCACTAGTGAGAGTACCCTTCTATAAGAGGAAGATCAACAGAATAGAGTACAGAGAGCCAGACCCATCATTCAACCCGTACCTAGCAATCGCAGTGATGGCTCTAGCAATGTTCAGAGGAATAGAAAACAAGGTAGATCCAGGAGCACCAACAGAGGACATAGCATACGAGCTCCCGAACGTGCCAGAGACACCTAAACATCTTGGAGAAGCAATAGACCTGTTTGAGAAGAGCGAGATCGCACAGATGCTTCCACAGGAGCTCGTGAAGAAGTATGTAGAGCTGAAGAAGAAGGAGTGGGAGAGCTACTGTGCAGCTATTGGAAAGCCCTGGGAAGAGACTGTTACAAAGATAACGGACTGGGAGTACGAGCAGTACCTGCTCTTCGCCTAAGGAATAATCTCCGTACTGTCCTCGATACCATCCTGAAAAAGCTCCTCTCTCTTGATCACACCACTCCTAATGAGCTCTCTAACTTTCTCGCTAATACTCACAATATATCTAAGATACTCGCATGTGACCTCGCACACAGCGGAGAACCCATCCTCTCCCCAAGAACGTTCGTAATACGCATATAGACAGCGACCACCACAGAGCTTAAACATGCTACAGCTGATGCAGGGCTCACTAACCTCGACAATCTTCTTCACACCTGACTGCACATCTCCGACAACGGCCCAGCTCTCTCGAACGGCTATCGGACAGGCAAGTATCCTTCCATCACTATTTATGGCGAACGCGCTGTAACCTGCGCCACATGGCACACCTTTCAGATCTTTGAAAAATATTTCTGTCAATACTCCTGTTATAGGAACTATCTTCAGAACTATACCTCTCTCAGCATAATCTAGAAAGAGCTTGACAAGTCTCTTGATTCCAGGAAGATAGCTTCTCCAAGCCCACTTTTCGAACTCCCACCTCTCATACCAGATCACGTTCAGTTGCCAGTGAACCTTATCGAACAGTCCTAGACTAATAAGGTGGGTAACGTCTCTATATATGTCCGAATCTTCCGTTACAGTCATCCTGGCTATAATCTCGCCGTTATATCCTATCTTTCTTAGATATCTAGCTGCTTCAATTACTCTCCTATAGACTCCTCTCCCCCTATACTTGTCTGTGATCTCTTCCACACCATCTATAGATAGGAGTACACAATCTATGAAGTTCCATATCCATTTAGGAACGTTCTGCACTAAGATCCCATTAGTCTGAATTATGAATCTTCTCGCTCTAATCTTCATAATAATGTTCGCAAGATCCTCCAGGTTCAGTAATGGTTCACCGCCGTAGAAGCATATGTTATCTCTCTCATGCACTATCTTTCTTAGCTGGTCTATATCGTACTTAACCTTGTATGGTACCACGCTCTCTGGAAACGAGCCTCCGCAGTACCTACATCTTAGATTGCATTGTCCTGTCAGTATTATGAACCAGAGTCTTCTCACTTTCTGCGGGATTTCTCTCGTCTAGATTAGATAGTTTACTGCTCTGACCTTGAAGCTCCTGAAGCAGCTTGAGAGCTTTTCTCACGACCTTTCTTATGATCCATCTCTTCTCTATGGTACCATACAGCTTAAGTGCAAGCTTTCTGAGGCTGCCGGTCTCAGTCAGCTGTCTCAGTATCTTCTTCTCCTCCTCGCTTAGAGGAACGTTGTAGTATAGTGCGAGTCTAGCTATCTCTATTGGACTAAGTTTAGCATTAACATCCTCGTCCGATAGATCAAGATATTCAAGTATTCTGAGCTCAAGTATCGTTACAGGTGTCGTAGGCCTGATTCTGCCATAGATCCTCTCAAGCTCTCTGATGAGCTCTCTCCTATTTGCGAATCCGTCGAGACGAGCATCGTCATCTGTGAGGTCTCGCACTCTCTTGTAGATTGTGCGGACTATCTCAGCTTTTGCGACTACCTTTCCTCCGCTATGTATAAATACCTCTCTGAACTTAGGCTTCACTATGCCTATCCTTATTGTTCTAGTGATGCCTCCTACTCCACACTCCAGTATCTTCTTGAGGTAGCTTGATCGCAGCATGAGGTGACGTCCAAGGTACACTGTTCTCTCCATTCCCGTTTTGCTTATAAGTGAGCTATCACTATCTTATAAACGTTTGTCGCCGGTTAGTCTCGTGTGCAGAATAACATATTAATAGGCTTCTTACGATATATGCTGTCATGAATAGGAGATTGCTAACTATTCTGAAGTATGTGGCATTTGCAAGCTGCGTAATGTGCATAATATACATGATAAGTATTGGCGGCCTCGTAACTTATCTGCTTGTTAACGGTATCAGGTTCTCATCAATATCAGGACTGAAGAGCCTCATCTATGCTACCATAGGGGTCATCATGTTCACGTCGATAGTCAACATAATGTATATTATCGCTAAGAAGGAAGCTGAAATGTACACTTCTAGACGAAGATGAGTAGAAGGATCATGCTTATAAAAGAGAGATAACTATCGACGAGTCGGTGGATCATCTGGAAACAGAATAGGCATATTCTCGGAGTATACACTGAGATGTCCAAGATGTGGACGGGAGTATGATCCAGATCCGTACAAGTTCACATGTGATAGATGTGGGGAGCTTCTGGATGCTATACTTAACGTACAGGAGAGGAACTTCAACATACGAGAGGCTGCTGAAAGAAGGTGGATCGGAGTATGGGCCTTCAGAGAGCTCTTGCCCAAGGTCACAGACATAGTAACGCTTCGAGAGGGAAACACGCCTCTTCTGAGACTTAATAGGGTAGATGGCAGGGCATATGTGAAGTTTGAGGGAGCGAACCCAACGGGCTCGTTCAAGGATCGTGGAATGACGATAGGAGTCTCAATAGCTAGATCGATAGGGTCACGATACGTCATAGTTGCATCTACTGGAAATACCGCTGCGAGTGTTGCAGCGTACGCTGCCAGAGGAGGACTGACATGTCTTGTAGTGATACCTAGGGGAGGCATAGCGCGAGGAAAGCTTGCACAAGCAATACTTCATGGAGCCATGGTCGTGGAGGTAGAGGGGAACTTCGATAAGGCTCTCTCGCTTGTTCTCGACACGTTAAACAGGATTGGACAGAGAAACATAATGTATCCTCTGAACTCTATAAACGTGTGGAGGCTCGAGGGCCAGAAGACTACTGCGTTCGAGATATTTCTAGACATTGGAGTTCCAGATTACGTGATAGTTCCTGTAGGAAATGCTGGAAACATATATGCCATATGGAAAGGCTTCAAGGAGCTCCGTGAGCTAGGTATAATCGATAAGCTCCCTAGAATGATAGGAGTCCAAGCTGAAGGTGCCTCACCTATAGCGAGAGCTTGGAGACTTGGACTCGATAAGCCACTATTCATGGATAGTCCCAGCACCGTGGCATCAGCCATAAGGATAGGTAGACCAGTAAACTGGTTCAGAGCTTGGAGGGCTGTCAAGGAGAGTGGAGGCACCTTTGTAACTGTCTCCGATGACGAGATTCTTCATGCTCAGAGAATGCTTGGAAGAGAGGGTATAGGAGTAGAGCCTGCTAGTGCAGCAAGCTTGGCAGGATACGTGAAACTTCTCGACGAGGGATACTTGAGGAGAGATGATACATGTGTTCTCATAGCCACTGGCCATGGGTTGAAAGATCCTGACACTATACTGAAGCTCTCTTATGAGTCTGTTCTCGTGAAAGATGCTATGGAGATAGTAAATTTAGTACTTTCTCGCAGCTAGTCTAGCTATGAGAGGTAGGCCTCTAGTATCTATCGTGGGGTCTGGCAGAGTAGGAACGGCATGTGCCCTCTTTCTGATGATGAGGTCACTATGTGATATCAGATTGATAGATGTTGTTCAAGGCCTTCCTCAGGGAGAGGCTCTCGATATCTCTCATGCCGCGTCGATACTAGGCATAGACCTGGAGATAGAGGGCAGCAATGATCTCGGGGATGTCAAGGGTTCGGACATAGTTATCGTGACTGCTGGCTTTGCGAGGAAGCCTGGGATGACGCGTGAGGAGCTTGCTATAGAGAATGGAAAGATTGTGCGAGAGATCTGTGAGAGAGTTAGAGAGAGTGCACCTGACAGCATTGTCATAGTGGTCACTAATCCTGTAGATATCATGACGAGTGTTGCGCTGAAGGTTCTTAAGTTTCCTAGAGAGAGAGTGATAGGTTTCAGCGGAATCCTAGATTCCGGAAGATATAGGTTTCTCATAGCTAAAAGGCTGGGAGTATCCGTGAGATCAGTGGAGGCATACGTTGTAGGCCAGCATGGCGAGAGGATGGTTCCTCTAGTCTCTAGCAGCAGAGTGTGTGCGCAGCCGCTAGCTAGGACTCTTTCGAGAGATGAGATAGATAAGATAAGGGAGAGAGTGGTGAAGGCGGGAGAGGAGATAATAAAATTGAAAGGTTGGAGCGCCTCTCACGCAGTAGGTGCGGGCGTGTCAGAGCTGGTCGAGGACATCCTGAGGGATAAGAGAAGACTAGAGAACGTGTCAGCAATGTTGCAGGGAGAGTACGGTGTGAGAGACGTCGTCGCAGAGGTTCTCGCCATAGTTGGGAGAGACGGTATCGTGAAGATAGTCGAGATCGACATGGACGAGGAGGAGAGGAGAGCGTTCGTCGAGGCAGTAAACTGGATCCGAGAGATAACTAGCAAGGTCTTGTCTAGCCTCAACATAGTGTGATCAGTCTCTACCGTTTCCATTCTCACCATTCTTTCCCGTCTCCGATATGACGTTCTCAAGATTCAGTATCATCTCTCTAGCATTTTTATAGAACTCGTCTAATCTCTCCTGAAGCATCTTCTTTATCTCTTCGAGAGGTCTAGGATAGTACACGTATGTGTACCCTCCCGATCTAGAGAGCGTCTGTCTTCTCTCTATGAAGTTCGACTTATGTAACTTCAGTATCGTTCTCTCTATCGCACTTCTAGACTTGCCGAGAAGCTGAGTTAGCTCGCTGACGGTGAGGGGCTCTCTGCTTTTCTCATAAATTCTAAGCATCACGAGATATATATCGAAATCGCACTGTGAAAGTCCTGTCAACGTACGTAAGATTTCGTAGAACTTCAACATATCCTCTCTATTCTCTGTAGCTGATTTTATAATACTACTCATAGACGGTACCCAGAGAATCTATATGTGTAGGAGATTAAAGTGTAGAGAGTGTTCGAAGATTCGAATATGTGTAACACATGCTGTGTTCGTTTATTGTAGTATACACTTTTCGTCTTTTGCAGTACACTCGCTTATTAGGAGATCGTTACCAAATGTTTTTAAGTGAGAATATTTAAATATTAAATGTTATGCCCGAGATACATATAGAAGAGGTACCACAGAGAAGATTCGAGCGCGTTGGTCTTCACAGCCACATAAGAGGCCTAGGCGTAAAAGACGGCAAAGTAGAGTTCATGGCTGACGGGTTCGTAGGCCAGGTCGAAGCCAGAGAGGCAGCATACTACGTGGTCAAACTGATAAGAGAAGGAAAGTTTGGAGGAAAAGCGGTTCTCATAGTAGGTCCTCCTGGGACAGGAAAGACAGCCATCGCCATAGGAATTGCTAGAGAGCTCGGTCCTGACACACCGTTCGTCCAGATATCTGGCGCAGAGATCTACAGCATGGAGATAAAGAAGACAGAGTTCCTCATGAGAGCGTTAAGACGAGCTATAGGTATCAGAATAAGAGAGTGGAGAAAAGTGTATGAAGGAGTGGTGAAAAGCATAGAGATAAAGTACGGTAGACATCCATATAACCCGTATCTCCAGATACCTGTTGGAGCAACAATAAAGCTGAAGACAAGAGATGAGGAGAAGACTCTGAGAGTTCCCGAGGAGGTAGCAATACAGCTCATAGAGCTTGGAGTAGAGGAAGGAGACATCATAATGATAGACGCAGAGACGGGAAGAGTCATAGTTGAGGGAAGAGCTGAGGAGGAGGCCTCAGAGAAGTATGATGTATCGGTTAAGAGGAAGGTAGAGATACCTAAGGGCCCAGTATTCAAGGAGAAGGAGATAGTCAGATTCTTCACACTTCATGACCTAGATATGTACTTTGCTAGACAGCAGGGTCTAGTATCAGCAATGCTGTTCGGATTCGCAATAGAGGAGAGGGAGATCCCTGCAGATGTGCGAAAGATGACTGACGAAAACGTTAGAAAGCTTATAGAGGAAGGCAAGGCAGAGCTCGTTCCAGGAGTGCTATTTATCGACGATGCACATATGCTCGACATAGAGGCTTGGGCATTCCTATCAAGGGCTATGGAGAGCGAGCTCTCACCAATAATAATCCTCGCTACCAATAGAGGTCTCGCACGGGTGAGAGGAACGGACGAGGTTGCGCCTCATGGTGTGCCTCTAGACATGCTCGATAGGCTAATAATAATAAGGACGAGACCCTACACAGAGCAGGAGGCTAAAGAGATAATTAAGATAAGAGCAAGAGAGGAGAAGATAGACCTCACAGAGGATGCCCTTAACGCGCTGACCAAGATAGCTCTCGAGCACAGTCTCAGATATGCAATACAGCTACTAGCTCCAGCTCAGGTAAGGGCGAAGGAGCTCAATAAGGATAAGGTCGATAGAGACGATGTAGAGTATGTGAAGAAGCTGTTCATGAGTGTGAAAGAGAGCGTCGAGTACTGTAAGCAGTATGAGCATCTACTACTACGATAACTATACTAGCTGTAGTAGAATACGTAGCTTGCCTCAAAACCAGACCAGGAATATACTAGGACCTTGTAGGAGCTCCCTTTCACAAGTGTACATTGGAGATCGATCTCTACACTATGTTCAGGATATACTGTTACGGGAAGAACTGTTGATGGTGTACATGTGACGATTGTAGTGACTGATGGTGCTATTATCCTCACTACTTTCACGTCTGTTATGTTTACAGGAACGTTACCTGTGTTGAGGATATATATTGAGAGTGTTCCTGTAGCTGATGAGTAGTTTACTGCTGTTATGACGAAGGACTCTGCTGCAGAGAATCTTGAGGCTGATGATACTGATCCTGAAACTGTCGATGATATGTACATGTACACTATAGGTATTATTGCTCCTACGATTGCTAGAAGTAGTACTGCTCCCACAACGTTTTCAAGACCCTTCTTTCTTCTATCTCGCGACATGTCTCGCATATATAGTCTGGAGCTCGTGGTTAAATACTTGACTTCAAGATGAGAACATTCACATTTTCAGCATAATATATCGTCTCTCACTGTTTATGATGGTTACATGGGGCTTGTGGAGGAAGGGCGGAATCTTTTTATACTTAGTACAGTCTAGTACCTTGCTATATGTCTCGAGAAGGAGTAGCACCAGTACCTGAGGGAGAGTTTCTAGTACCTATTGAGAAGTACATGTTTGCTGGAGTGAGACTTGGAACACGTGTCTCAAATGCGTACCTGGAGAAGAGAGGATTCATATTTGCTGTCAGGCACGATGGTTTGAGAATATTTGATCTCAGGAAGATAGATGAACGCATAAGAATAGCTGCGAAGATGATAGCTAGATACGATCCCTCCAAGGTGGTTGCAGTATCAGCAAAACCATATGGGTGGCGTCCGGTAGAGATGTTCTGCAAGTTCACTGGATGTAGACCAATAATCGGAAGATTCATACCGGGAACCTTCACTAATCCACGAGCGTCATACTACATAGAGGCTGATCTACTAGTAGTTACAGATCCGAAAGTTGACACGCAAGCTATAACGGAGGCCGCACAGCTGGGAATTCCTGTCGTGGCTCTCGTCGATACTGACACGCCATTTCAGTTTATAGACCTCATGATACCCTGCAACAACAAGGGCAGGAGAAGTCTCGCACTAATATACTGGCTACTTGCCAAGCTCGTACTAATAGAGAGAGGACTTCTCAAGCCTGGAGAGGACCTTCCAGTTCCTCCAGAGGAGTTCGAGACAAGGTTAAGGGAGATCGAGTGAACATAGAAGAGCTGTACGAGACGGATAAATATACTGTACATACTGTACCTGTCAGCAATGGAGAGCTAGTACTGCTCCTACCGAGATGTTCTAGCAAGCACACTGTCCTAATTCTTCCTGAGTCTGACTGCAGAAAATTCATTCTACTCGCAGTTCTTCTAGTGAAGAACTTGTTTAAGGTCGTCCTAGCCTGTCCCCATGCATCTGGTGTGGAACCGTCCGTTCTAGGAGGAGGCAGGTTAATATTTGTGGTAGAGAAAGAAGGTAAGGTACATGTTGTGTGTCGTGGTGAGAACTCTATGATCGATCTTAATTACACGTTAGATAACGTACTTAAGATACTGAATAAAGTTGTCGAGTGTAGGGATCGTGAGAGTTCCACTCTTCATAGAGTTAAGCAATAGGAAAGTACTTGTCCTAGGAGGAGGACAAGTAGGGACGCATAGAGCCCGCAAGTTCTCGGAGGCAGGTGCTCGCGTTGTAGTCGTCTCTAAGGAGTTTACAGATGAGCTAAAGAGACTGAGCAGGGAGGGAAGAGTAGTGCTTTATCAAGTCTCTCTAGATAGAGAGACAACTCTCTCTTTTGTTGAAGCGTGGATAGCATGGGCAGACATAGTAGTATATACCATACCTGATGTAGAGCTTGCAAAGATTGTTAGAGATCTGTGTAAAAAATATTCTAAATTTCTAAATGATGCAACAGACGCCGAACATACAGATATTGTAGTTCCATTTGAAGGTTCTATAAATGGTATAAGGATTGCTGTAACAACTGAAGGAAAAAGTAGCACGTTCGCAAGAATACTTAGAGACTGGATAGTTGACCAGATAAGACATAATGAGAATTTGAAAAGACTAGCTAAAGCATGGTTCAAGGCTAAAAGCATCATTAAAAGAGAAATCAAGGATCCTAGAATGAGGATGAGAATATATAGAGAGCTGATGAATAATGAAGAGTTTCTAAGAGTAGCGCAGACAGGAGATATAGAGATGATAGAGAAGATTGTGAGAAAAATCATAGAAAAGAGACTCAGAGAAGAGCAAGGTTATTAAGAGGTCAAGCAATATAAGAAACATAATGGTCGATATATTGGAAGAGATTAAGAGAAGATGGAAGTGTCCTAAGTGTGGAACTGGAGAACCATACATTAACGAACACTCATTTACGGGTAGCGGACTATCGAGACTTCTCAACTGGCAGGCATATACCTACATAGCAATCACATGTAGACACTGTGGATACACAGAGTTCTACAATAAGGAGATACTTACAGGAAAAAGAGATACTCTAATGCAGCTACTTGACTTACTCTTCGGAACTTAGTAGGCCCCCGCTCGGGTTTATTCTGAGAAAGCCTTCCGATATAACTACACTATTGTCACTTTTTGATACTACTCTAATCATTATGGGGATACTCGTCCTCAATAATCTACATTCTTGATCATATATTATTATTCGGAACGTATATAGAACGCCTTTCATAGGTCTAATGATCCTTACTAATAGAGTATACTGATCCTTCTGAAATATCTGAAAAAGATTCCTATAACTGTTAGAATATATGAATATTACATGCTGAAACGGTGAATTACTAATCAGCTTAATGTAGAACTCCTCTACAGCATATCTATCACTATTAGGGCCAACAGATATCTTAAAGATATAGATACAGCTGGACCTGTATTTAAGCCAGAATCCTACCTGAGCATGATTAGATACTGCGAACCCGTAGAATTCTCCGGTATTAGCTGGTCTGAGGCTCTCATAGATCTTAGTTACGGTGAAGTGAGGTAGAATGAGGACAAGCGCTATGAAAGTTACCAAGAGTGGTATAGCGACGAGTGGTCTTATATCTCCTTCCCTCATATTTGTAGTATAGAGACATTATTTAAATCCTTTTCGTAAACAAGTGATAGTAGAATGATGAGAACTCCCCAGTATGATCGATGATTACAATTCCTTTAGCTGACTCTGACAAAGATTTTAAGTAAGTTCTCTATCATTATCTTGGCCCCACCTCCTTGAGGGGTCGGTGGCCCCGACCTCGGTGAGAGGAGGGTCCGTCGGGACCTTAATCATTGTCTAGTTCATTGAGAGATTAGGGTCTCTATATCTTGCCTGTATGCTTTCTGTAGAAGTATTCTGTAGTGCGTCTTTATCTTTTTCCTATGTTCTTTGGGGATCTTTGACATGTATGTTCTCCCTATGAATTCTTCTGATATTTTCTCTATGCTTTCTAGCAATGCATCAACGTTATTTACCTGTAAGTTATATCTCCTCAGCTCATATATTGTAGCTTTCTTAAGACTTCGCTCTCTATTAATCATGTATATTCCGCAGCAATCTTCTGCTCTATGTAACATGTTTATTTTGGGATCCTTACAGGTTGCAAGACCTATACTGTACCTGTCTACTTCCTGTCTAAATCTCTCTATTATCTTTCGAGTCCAGGCATCGCATGGTCTCACTATTCCTGCACCGAGCTCTGTATATGGCTCCCATTCTGTGTTTCCTAGTTCTGGTATCTGTTCTTTAAGTTTGTTGAGTAGTGTCATTTCTATTCTCAGTGGTTCTATTATTATGTGATTTATGGATAGTTCTCTGCAGAGCTTCACTATCTGGCTGTATTCTGTATCTGCTATTCCTGGTATGGTTGGCTGATACCTGAGCACGGTTCTGATTCCATGCTGTCTAAGTATGTCTATGGTCTCTACTCTCTGAGATGGGGAGGGAGCTCTTGGTTCAAGTATTCTCGCCTTGTTTTCGTCGAGCGTACATATTGATACTTGGACAAGTAGTAGGTTCTTCTCAGATAGTTTCAGCAGTTCTTCGAGAATTTCCTCTTTCAGTATGTTTCTGCTCTTTGTGTTAAGTATGAGAGGTATCTCACATATGTTGCATAGTCTTAATACGTGTTTTGCTCTCACTAGCGCTCTGTCTTGTAGGGGCTCGACAAGTGTTGACATTCTGAATACTGGTGCTCTATGATATGTATCTCTCACATGTTTTACGAATCTCCTGAACTCCTCTAGATGTCTTGACAATATCTTTCTATTAGTTATCCTGTACCATCTCGCGTAGCAGTATCTACATGAGAGCTCGCATGTGGAGTCGGTCTCTACTCGATATATTGAGTAGCAGTATGTGCTTATTATTGATGATGGATTTATTATAAGCGTTGTCACATGTGCTCTTCTTCTGATACTGGGTATATGCAGTATTTTAAGGATAGCACTCCCTTCAATCCTTCTAGCTGGTTTGCAAGCTCCTTAACTTCTCTCAGCTTTCCCTTGACCGCTATTATCTCCATGCACATCGTCTTGCTTACATGTATATGCATTGATGCTCTAATTATCTCATCATGCTGGTGCTGTAGGATTGTTAGCTTAGTATCCGCCTCATAGTGTCCTGTCTCGTAGAGCACTATGAGGACTCCACATACGATGTCCTCGTCCTTTCCTAGGACCCAGGACTTGTCCATGATGTAGGACTCTATTGCTGACGTTATGACGTGGCTACGTGTAGTGTTGAGCTCCTTAGCAAGCTTGTCGACTAGGTCGAGTATCTCCTTCTTTATTGATATGCTTGTCCTAACAGTCGACATCTCTCCTGTAAAATACTTTTAACTTAGTTAAAACAGTATCGACTAGGTCAACAGGAGATCACTAGTTGAGTGTTAACTTCTAACATATACGTGGCACCAGACTTCCCCTGAGAGGCTCAACTATTCTTAAACCACCTGACAATGTCCTACATACTACTGTCCCCCTGAACTTCTCGCTCTCTCTCACCTCTCCTATTATTGATGCGCTCTCCAGACCGCTAGCCTTCAATTCCTCCAGCAGGACCTCCGCTACATCGGGACTCACGGCTATAGTCATAACTCCCTCACATGCTAGGTATAGTGGATCAACGCCTACTATCTCACAGAACTTCTTAACCTCAAACCTTATAGGTAGCTTGTCCTCATATATGAGGATAAGTGTTCCCGTATCTCTAGCCCACTCGTTGAGCACCTGTGCAAGACCTCCCCGCGTTGGATCCCTCATAGCATGGATATGACGAATATATCTGCTGACCACGTCCAGGAGCGGTCTCAGAAGCGGCCTACAGTCACTACGCAGACCATATTTCTCTGCCTCGATTCCCTGCTGTAGGGCCATTATTGTAGCTCCATGCTCTGCTATAGGTCCGGTTACTATTATCTTGTCTCCAGGTCTCAGCTCTCTATCTATGATAGGTCTCTCTGCGATCCCTATGCCTACGGAAGTTATAATGATCTTGTCAAGCTGGCCTCGCGGCATCACCTTGAGGTCGCCTCCTACGAGAGGTATGTTTTCCTGAAGAATCACGTTAATAAATGAGCTTGCTATCTTATCTACAAGCTCGATGTCTGTTCCCTCCTCTATCACCATCGAGTCTAGGATCGCTATAGGTCTAGCACCCATCGCAACGAGGTCATTTATTGTTCCTGATGCCGCAAGTTTGCCGAGGTCGCCTCCAGGAAAGAAGAGAGGGCTCACAGTGTATGAGTCCACGGTAACTACAAGATACTTGTCTCCAATCTTGATACATGCTCCATCATCAAGAACATCCGTCCCAACCCCCTCTGGCGTCCTCTTGAGAGTCTCAGGCATCTTAGATAGTATGAGCTTCTGGAGCAGCTCGAGGGTCTTCTCTCCTCCTGCGCCGTGTGCTAGAGTTACGTTCACGGTATACTGTAAGTATCTTACCTACCTATTAAGCAGAATCTTTATGATCGATACTTGAGGTAATTAGTAAATACTTAATTATCGATATAACGCATCTGAAGTCAGCTAGGTAAGACTTAATTTATATGTAGTCCGCATTAATGCGAGAGACCTCATGTCAACAGGAAACAAGGACGTTATTCTAAAGATTGAACCCATAACGAGAATAGAGGGTCACCTAGGTCTCTTCGTTAGAGCAAGCAATGACGGAAAGACACAGGACGCATATACAATAGCAATACTATTCAGAGGATTCGAGATAATTCTCAAAGGACGTAGACCTGACTCAGCAATATTTACAAGCTCACGCTCCTGTGGCGTCTGTGGCGCAGCCCATGCAAGCGCAAGCGTCCTAGCATGTGACATGGCTCTAGGAGTAGCTCCAACACCGCTAGGCGCGGCTCTACGCAACCTCGCCTATGCAATGACGGACTACACATACGATCACACTGTTCTGCTAAACCTTCTAGAAGGACCTGACTATTCGGAGTACATACTTAAGTACACTTGTCCTAAACTGCTAGAGTCAAGTAAGTCTTATCCATGCTCGCTAGCGGACTACCATGGATACAAGAGCATGTACGACCTAGAGTGTGGATGGAACCCTATTCCAAAGCCAGGTCTGACATATGTCCTCTCCGTGTACTATCAGAGACTAGCAAAAGAGGCAGGGTCCCTAATCTTTGGAAAGTTTGCTCACCCCGCAACACTGGTTCCAGGAGGAATATGTTTCGACATAAAGTACATGCCTAGACTCTTCACTTACTACATGGAGAGACTCATATATCTGACACTGTGGGTGAAGTGGCTCATCGCGCAGTGGATAGACATGTTGAAGTTCTACTATGACTATGTTGAGGTCAAGCAGACTGGAGAGACCTATGCAAGATGTGAGGGTCTCACATATGATCCCCCGATAATGCTCTCAGCCGGCCTATTTGAGGATCCTCTAGCAGACTTATATACCAACGACAAGGATATGACATCATACGTCGATATCTATCTAGAGGTAGATGATGCATATAGTAGGAGAATGCATAAGCCAGGCTTCGCAATAGGGGACAGAGTCATATATAGCAACTTCACGGACATGCAGCGCAACATGGTTGAGCTAATAACATCAGCATACTACTGGTACAAGCCAGAGCTAATGGGAAGATACGTCACAGAGTGGGACCCTGCCGGAAAGCCGATAGCTGGAGGAATATACGAGCTCGTACCATTCCACGAGTGGAACAAGGAGACCCTACCTCACCCTAAGCCATTTCCAGAGAAGATACCGGAGGAGTGGAGCGGAGAACCATACAGCTGGTGCACAGAGCCCAGGATGGTTGTAGAGAACGAGAGAATGCTAGTACCCTTTGAGGCCGGGCCAATAGCAAAGCTCTGGGTTGATGCACTGAAGTCGCAGGATCTAGAGAAGACGTTTACTAGAGCGTTTGACGAGGCAAAAATATCTTCACAGGGGATGACGGTGAAGAGCGGTCTACATGGATCGTTCCCGATAAAGCCAAAGATATCTGCAAAGTACGGCTTCACATTGACCATTCCTGGATTTAAGGAGATAAAGAGCCTTGCAAAGGAGATAATTGAGAAGGCTAGAACATATTTCGAGTACGCTAACATACCTACTGACGGAATGTCAACAACGTTCATAGACCAGCTCAAGCCTCCTCCAGGAATCGGTACTCTCTCAACACTACTTGAAGAACCATTAACTATATGGTGGTGGAATGAGCATTCAACAACACTGTTTAGACTATACGGTAGAGCCGTATCTCTCGTGATGGCTATAATGGGTGCATGGTGGACATTTGCAAGACTCCTAAGCTACTACGAGAACGCTCTCTACAGAGGAACCGGAGCAAAATGGATCAGAAAGCCAGGAAGGCCCTGGAAATATCCAACATATCCGATGGATGCAGTCGGAGTAGGCTGGCTTGAGGCTCCTCGTGGTGCTGTTCGTCACTGGATAGTTGTGAAGGATGGTAAGATAGCAAACTACCAGTACCACGCACCAACAACAGGAAACGCAACACC
>JAADER010000065.1 GCA_013153275.1 Thermoproteota archaeon | reverse complement strand
TCAGGATTCGCAATAATGCATCCATACAACTTCGATGAGTGGAAGATGAAGTTCGCAAGCTACTACAAGGTCAAGCAGATAATGGACGCGTTTAGAGACGTCCTTCATACAGACACTCCAAAATATGTGTGCGCGCCCTGCAGCAACTGTAAGGGAGAGCTTAGAGACATGATAGCATACTACGCTCTATGGGACAAGTTCAAGATAACTTATGGAGGACTGGTAGAGCTCATAGTTAATGCAATAGTTGACATACCACCGTTCCTTGAGCTGGAGTTCCACTGAGATAAAAAGCATTATATAGCTCCTCTCTTCTCTTAAAAACAGAGAAATAAAAATGAGGATCCTTGTCATACATCACTCATTTAACAGTTGTGGAGGTGGAGAGAGAGTTGCTCTTCACCTCATAAGACTTTTACAGGAGGATGGTCATGAGGTGCTTGTAGGAACTACTGAGAGAACAGATTGGTACTATGTTCAACATGTTGTAGGTATAAAGCTTAAGAAAATACCTAAAGAGTACTACATATCCCCAGTCAGGTTAAGAGCATTCGGAATATATCAGAGACCTCTCACAGCGCTCCACATAGCGAGACTAAGAGACAAGGTTGACCTGGTAATAAACACTCATGGAGATGCAACGCTGATACCTGCCGACATAGTTTATCTCCACTTTCCAGTCGTAGCATACTTCAAACTTTCCTGTCTAAGACCATACTTCAAGTACTCTAAGTCCCCACTATGGTATCTCTACTTTAGACCATACTACGAGGTACAGACAAGACTTTTCCATAGATGTTTCAGAGACTCCATACTCATAACAAACTCGAGCTTCAGCAGGACAGTGATAAGGAAGGTCGTTGGGAAGGATAGCATCGTGATATATCCTCCAACAGAATTGAAAGATTACATCAGGAACCTATATAACAACGATAGAGAGGACTCAGTAATATACATAGCAAGATTCAGCCCCGAGAAGAACAACCACATATTTATACACCTAGCTAAGGAGCTTCCCGAATACCAGTTCTACCTGGTAGGCTCAGCTCATGGTAGAGGAGTAGAGTACTACAACTACTGTAGAAGACTAGCAGACAAGCTAAACGTTAAGAATCTGAAAATAATGGCCAACGTCCCACACGAGACCAAGCTCAAGCTCTTAGCATCATGTAAAGTATATGTACACCTGTTCCCAACAGAACACTTCGGAATAGCACCACTAGAAGCACTAGCAAGCGGACTAGTACCAGTAGTGCCAGTACTATCAGGAGCGTGGACAGACATCTGCAAGTTTGGTAAGTACGGCGTCGGATACCTAAGATTCAACGTGAAAGAGATAGCAGAGAAAACACAGGAAGCATTTGACAGATGGAGGAGACATGACAGAGAGAACTTGCTTACACATTTATCAAAGTTCACTCCAGAATCATTTTACAGAGGAATAAGAACTGTGGTAAATATCCTCGCCTCAGAGAGACGAAAGGGCAAGCTTGATTAGCCTACTGCGAGCCTCTTGGTTATTCCAACCATGTATAGTGGTATGCTTATCCTATCTCCATAGTAGTGATGTAGCAGTATCTTAACTATCTCTCTCAGCGCTAACATTATCGTTACCTTACGTGTACCACATACTAGAGCGGCCTCCTTCCATGGACGTGCTTGAAGTACCTTGGCTATCATTATTCTCTCGTACTCGAAGGGTAACCTAGGCCTCATGGTGCTTGTCTGATAGTAATATTTTCGACACAGCTCAAATATTCCATCTACAGCGTTCTCATACGTCATTGGACCATAGGCATACGCTATTAACCTGTTAAGCTGTGCTTCAGATACCTTAGGAAAGCATTCATCAATATTGTCGAGCAACGGTATATTCCAGTCTGTTAACAATAGTACAGCGACCTCAGGCTCAAGGTCGTGATATGGGCCGTGAAGAGAGTTAACTATCCTTAACCTGAACTCCCTGTTAGCATAATCAACGTCTCTTCTAGCCTGATCCGTTATTGGTCTCACTAGAAGCACACTATATTCACCACTTACAGGATTTCTCTCCGGACTCATATGCACGGGCTTGTACTCGTTCTTTATCCAGAATCTCAGAAGCTTCTCATGAACTCCGAATCCGACTCCAACCCAGTCAATACCTTTCTCACGAGCCTCTTTCTCGATTAGCTTCAACATGTACGAGCCGAGCCCTCTGTCCTGAAGGTCTGGATGAGTTGCTATCCTAACTATTCTCCATCCTCTAAGCTTAGCGAAGTCTGTCAACTTCCAGTACTTCACTAGTCTGTCAGGTATTATGTTTCCTGGAAGCTTCAATCCCTTCGTCATGACGTCTATTATCTCGTCACTTATGCCTCCCTCCTCTGCGAGCTCTACAGCGACCACTATCTTACCGTTAGGTAGAGCTAGGGCACGAATGAAGTGATGAGGTGCGTCGAGCATCATTCCTAAGTCATCTGGCTCATTTCTATAGTGTGCCTGTACATAGATTCCAAAGAACTGCCTGAGCTTGTCCTCCTCCTCAAGAGCAAGCTTCTCTAGATCAGGTGCCAGGTAGAGAAGACCCTCCTTGGACTCGACATATTTCAGATCCTCCTTATCTATCTTGGCAGGCTCAGCATCTAGGAGGAACGTATCGAAGAGCCACCTCTCAATGGGATCGTTAGGTGCATATCTTATGGGCTCATGCATCTCGTACTCATACACCTTCGTGTCCTTACGCTCTCTGAGATATTTCAGGAATCTCAGACTGAACCCTCTTCCCGCTCCCTCATATCCATGTATTGTCGATGCATAGACGACCCTGCTATATCTGGCATGTATCCCATACAGGACAGGTAGAGGAACCATCGCAGCCTCATCAACGACGACAAGATCTATACCGTCCTCAGATAGAAGGGAATATGGTCTATAGTAGTCTACGAATACTTGAGCACCAACCCTGACCGTTCTAATGAAACCTGCACTATCTCTCTCAATTATAGGATCATAACGGAGCTCTCTCAGTCCATGCACGACAAACTCCATAAGTGTCATAACGTTCGTCAGGTTCATCGCAGTCACAGCTACCCTGACTATGCCCTTGACTCGTCTAAGCTTGTGACAGAAAGCTGCAACTGCTAGGCCAATGACAGCCGACTTTCCTCTTCCTCTATCTGCTATTATCACTACGTTGGTCTTCTCGCCCTTCCTAGGTCTATCGAGGATGACCTCGAGAACCTTTAGTGCGTTCACCTGGTCCTGAGTGAGCGCTAGCTTATATATGCAGGTTGGAAACCTTCTCTTGTCGGGAATCCTTATCTCTGGACGCTTCCAGGGCTCCAC
>JAADER010000059.1 GCA_013153275.1 Thermoproteota archaeon | reverse complement strand
ATGGAGCCGGGGCCGGGATTCGAACCCGGGAAATAACGGGTCTGCAGCCCGCCGCCTTAGACCGCTCGGCCACCCCGGCTCCTCGCTAATGCTTCTCAGCTCACTGTATTTTAAAGATTTCTCTACAATCCGGTAACCATCTTCGAGATAAGCAACATTACAGGTATGATACATATGCCGAGACCAATGCTATGTAACGTCTTTCCGGTAAGTACACTAGTGACAGTACATCCAAGAATGTTCATGATACTGGCCTGATACTTATTGTATAAATTGAATAGAGAGATCATTATAGGAATATTAGAAATTTGATTATAACTACTAGGCAGTGGAGGAAGCGATAACCTTGTAAATATAGATAAGCTATACATTATCAATAGAAATCCCACAGGAATAAAGAGCCCATACATCATACTACTTCTCACAGAACTCTTTACGAGATCCACAAGGTAATCCACTAACCTGCTCACTCTGCCTATGAACCATGGAGAACATATTCCTCTTCCAAGTTCTACTAATCTATTTATCTCCTTCTCAAATAATGTGTCAGTTCTCATCCTTACACTAGTAGGATTCCAGAGAAGTTCATGAATGGGTTTTATAATTCTTCGATTAATATTTAATATCAGATCAATAAACTTGTAGAGCTGAGGAATATATAGAAACGAGAACGATACTGAGAATATTACGAGAGCAAGCTTAATGATCTGCAGAAGAGTAAGATACTTCGCAAAAACGTATAGCAAGGGTACAGAGACTGCTGTCACGAGAGCAGCAAACATGAGAGGTTTAACATAGTCGTATTCTACCATCTCTATCTGATTCATATGAATGTTAATAATAAAAGCTAGAGGAGTCAGTAAGAATAATGTCCTCATTATGAGAGAGCTTGCGAAGAGAGATAACATAATAGAGAACATGAATATTCCTATAACACCTGTCAGAACTGCTGAAAGCATGTCTGTGTATCTCTTCTTCAGTGATGTTAGGTGCTCGGTAACCTTCATCTGAAGATATTCGAAATGTACTGTAGAGTCTACACCAGAAGTCTCAAAATTTTTAGATATCATTATTAGCTCCTCTTCGATCGTTCGAGCACTTATTAGTCCTCTAGCTTTCACTTTTTTAAGAATTCTCTCATAGATTCTATCCTCGTTTCTTCCCTTCTCTGCTATCTGAGTACAGGCCTCCTCATGTCCTATGACTGGAGCCAGGAGTATATATATGAGTAGGTTTATTAGTCTTCTGATGTTGCTCATAGATTTTTTCTATATGATATCTTTAAAGATACTTTCTAGAAATATGCTCCCAATGGAGATGTTATATAAATTACTTAGAGAAAGATAGCTCATGGGTAGAAGAAAGATCGGAAAATCGAGGGGGGTGAGCGGTGCCCTGAGCATAATCATACTGCTACAGCTGACCCTACTACTGATAATGTTAAGCTACGTCATGATAGAGTACTCAAAGATGTCGTATGTCAAGTATGGTAAGGATGAAGCACATCTTACAGAGATACTGATGATTCATAGAATAGATTCGACATATCCGTACTTTACCGTTACTGGATACTTCTTGATATATGCAACTGAGACCAAGGTGCTGTATTTTCCGGTGCTTACGCCAGCTCTGTTTAAGGGGGTATACTATATAGCGTGTGGAGATACGAACTATGTTGCTGCTTATTATCCATCTGTGCCAGTAGCCTGGGGTTGAGATGCTCTCCGAGATAATATCTGTAATAATAATATGTATGATCATAATAGTTGCAATGTCTGTCTCTTGTAACACTATAGCACAGATGCTTACGTCGGTACACGTGCTCAGGGAGGTGTATGGTATCGATGCGTATGTGTGGAACATTCATTATAAGTTGTGTGGTGTATCAATAAATGAGCTTATAATTCAGAATCGAGGACTTATGCCGTTTGTCGTAACCCTAATCTATAATGGAGATACGTTTAAGAAGATGAACATAGTAGTATATCGTGGTCAGAGAGTGAAGATACCCGTGAAAAGCAAGGATGTGCTAGTCGAGATCTGTAGTCTAGACTATGAGGTATGCAAATATGTTCCAGCTACGGAGAACAGGCTTGATGTTCCAGCACCTGAGAGAATACCGTGATCGGTCATGGAGCAGCTTGTCTGGTGTATAATATCTGGACTGATAACGCTTGCCCTCGCTACTATGGTGCTTGGAATAACTTTCAAGTTTATGCCTAGAGGAGTGGTCTCTGTGTCGGCGTACTCGTACAAGGATGTGTTGATAGTGTCTGTTAGAGTGTTTGGTGGTCGTAGAGTGTACCTGTATGGTGTAGAGCTGGTTGGTAAGGATGGCAGTATAGTTAGTGGATGCGATATCACCCTCGCTAGGCTAGGGGGAACATATGTTAGCTATGGTGGTGGAAGGTTTCAACTGCCATCTAGCGGAGTGTTAAGGTTATACTATGTTGGTTATGGTTGTAGGTATGTGTATAGTGTCGTCGTTAAGACAAGTGTAGGTGATAGGGAATGTGAGGTGGTCTCGTTAGAGGTTAGTCACTAGTTAACCTATTAATACTAATTAGGATTTACTGAGGTCTAGAGGGCCGTGAGGTGTTGTATATGTGTCGACATTGGAGCGACAAGGCTCAGAGTTGGTCTAGGTCTTGAGGATGGTACAATAATAGACGTTGTTGAGACAAACACTAGGGAAGCAGTGATTAAGAGGAGGGACGAGTACTCAATTGCTACAGCAATCGAAGAGCTTGTAAAGACACTGCTAGCTAGGAACAACATCGGTATAGGAGAAGTTGAAGGTATAGGTATAGGCTCTATAGGTCCTCTCGACGTGAGACGTGGAGTAATAGTGCGTCCACCTAACCTTCCTATAAGTGATCTTGAGTATGTTGTGAAGAGATATCTCGAGGAGAGGCTTGGTAAGAAGGTTGTGATGCTGAACGACTGTGTTACTGCGGTGTGGGGTGAGAAGTGGTATGGTGCTGGTAAGGGGTATAGTAATGTCGTTTATGTGACTTTTAGTACAGGTATAGGTGGAGGTGTAATAGTGAATGACTGTCTCCTCCTGGGAGCAGACGGTAACGCGCATGAGGTAGGTCACGTCACAGTAGATACAGGGCCAAACGCCTTAAGATGCGGATGCGGAGGTCTCGGTCACTGGGAGGCCTACTGCTCCGGTGTTGGCATACCTAGAATCTGCAAGCTTCTCTCAGAGACTGAGCTTAGAGATCTCTATCAGCAAAGTCCGTTAAATGGTCTTGATTTTAATAATTACGATCTTTTTACAAGAAAATTTTTCGAATATCTTAAGCTGGGTGATGCATTTTGTAAAGCTGTATTTGATAGGATATGTCGATACAATGCCATCGGTATGGCTACGGTGATACACTACTATAACCCTGAGATAGTTATCATTGGTGGTAGTATAGCGATTAACAATAGCAGAGAGATACTTGAGTTCAGGAAATATATCGACAGCTACGTTATGAGGGGAATCCGCATACCAGAGTTCAGGATCTCGCCTCTTGGAGATTTCGCTATTCTTAAAGGAGCTATAGCTCTAGTGTTTAACACTCCGCCGACCTATCTCAAGCTTGTAGAAGCGTAGATATGTCGAGAGAGACTGTGAGCTCTCGCTCGATTAGCTGTCTCAACGTTAGTCCAACCTTTTCTACCTGTTCCTTCTTTATTTTAAATCCCGTGATGTCGTTTTCCAGCTTCTCGAGCTCGTCTAGTGGTATGAATCTCCACTGTTCTTTTCCGTACTTTACCGCTATGTAGGCTCTTCCTCCAGCTCTTGCTGCGAATTCTTTCAGCTTTTTTACTCTTGATAGCTCTATTCTGATTATCTCGCTGCTTTTTGAACGATATTTAAGCTCGAGCACGAGTATTCTTCCATTTCTCATGACTACGAGGTCGGGCACGAACCTTCTTCTTGCTCCAGCTCCTGATGCTGCTCCACGCATGACGGCGAAGCCGAGCTCCCAGAACTTGTTTGCTAGCTCTCTCTCAACTCTAAATCCCTTGGCCTTGGAGCTGCTCATCCGTATTTACGTAGGATCTCAGGGTATATTTACAAACTGTTGACATTGAGTTACCTAGCATAGTGTAACTACTCTATGTTCACCTCAACCTTGACCTCTCCCGAACAGAGAAGCTGAGCTATAGCCTGTATTATCTGTGATGTTGATCTGGTCTTCTCAAATATGTTCTGAAGAAGAAGTACGTCCTCTACACTATCTTTAACATATATGTACGAAGATAATGTGAGGATCTCTCTCAGAAGCTCGAAGAGCTCCATGCTTGTTCTCGATATTATGACGCCTATCGTCATGTTGCGGCTCCTCAGGATGCTGTTGAGACAGTCTCTGAGGTAGCTTACGTTTCTTATAACTTTCAGGTTGTGTTCCTTGGGCGTTTTTGATAGATCTATGACTAGGGAGCTTATTGTTGAGATATTTGCGACATATATATTCTCTAGTCCTCGATATATGTCTACTACAGGTATCACCTCGTGAACATACGTTATAGAGCTTACGAACTCCTTCACTGCTGATGTGCGGTCTCTCTTGTCTAGCTCTAGAAGTATCTTGAACTCTCCGATCTCTGTGATCTCTCTGATGAGTCTTGTCTTAAGTAGTCTGCTTAGTCTCAGGTATATGCCTTCGATATCTATTATCCTGTTGAGCTCTGCAAGCTTTCTAATGTCTCTGATATCTCTTATTTTGAGGAATATTTTTGGTACGTGTAGTCTACTTATGATGACAGGGTTCAGCCTAGAGTATTCCACTATCAGTCCAAGCCTCAGTGGCTGAAATAGCATCACACCTTATCTTAATATTAGTCTCATGTCCAGTAATTAATGAACCTATTCCTCAATTTCCTCTACCTCCTCAGCCTCAACCTCCTCCTCAGGTTTCTCCTCACGAGTCTCCTCATATAGCGCTCCTATCTCTTTCAGTATGTTATATATCTTGTTAATGGCTTCCTGTACCTGAGACTCCTTCTTCGCGCCCGTACAGACTATCTTTCCAGAGCTAAATATCAGGAGAACAACCTTCGGATTGTCCATCCTATATATTAGTCCGGGAAACTGCTCTGGCTCGTACATCGCGTTCTCGAGAAGGAGAGCAGCCTTCTCTATGTCCACGTCTGCCTTCAAGTTTCCTGACGCTACTATGTTCTGTATCTGTATCTCCGGAGGCTTCGTAATCTTGACGCCATGGTCGCTAAGTATCTTGACTATATGTTTCACAGCCTTCTTGAGCTCCTCCTCGCTCTTTGCTCCTGTACATACCATCTTGCCTGTTCTGAATATTAGAGCTGAGACCTTTGGTCTCTGGAGTCTCAGGATCAGTCCAGGAAACTGGTCAGGGTTATATTCCGCAGCTGGAAGCTTCTCGGCGAGCTTCTCGAGGTCCAGCTCAACGCCCAGGTTGACCGTGGCTACCACGTTCTCAATTCTATAAGTAGGCTTACCCATGAGTGGCTCTATGTTATGACTTTTAAACCTTTAAAAAGCCTTACTTAGGCACGTTCTCGGTCTGCTATCCTGCACTATATGGTCCGGCAACCTATGATAATGCTTTTTACACTGTATTTGAGTATTGTTCAACTATTAAGAAGGTTAGGACGGGATTATGATGTAATTGAAAGAGATAAGAGTTAAAAGAAAACAACGAGACATAGAACAGGGGAGCTCATGGGAGGAAAGAAGAAGCCAACATTATCACAGCTAGTAAAGAAAATGGAGAAGGAGAGGGATCAGAAGAAGGCTGGAGAGGAGAAGAAGCAGTCAAAAATAATGATCATAGACTCGAGGACGCTCGAGGAGATAAAGAGAGACGTAATGAAGATGGAGTGCGTGACCCCCTACATAATAGCAAGCAAGTACGGCCTAAAGATGAGCACCGCGCTAAACGTTCTGAGAACACTCAAAGATCAGGGAGTGCTATACCTAGTATCTAAGGGTCATAGAACAGAGGTCTACGTTCCAGTCGAGAGAGCTAAGAGCCTAGGACTTCTAAAAGCCTGATCCTACCCATACTAACCTGAATATCTTTTCTAAGAAGATTAACGACGCCTGGCTCAACTATCTCAACTATGTTGAATCTTCTCAGAATCTTCAGAATCTTTCCGACTCTATCAAAGATGTCTTCCTCCTTAAGATTGAGCTTATGTGACATCATCTTCGATATATCTATCCTGAGCCTCAGCTCTCCAACGCTCCAGTACTTCGATAAGTATGCTAGTACTGTGTTCAGTATGTCCTCATTATGTGGATTCGACTCGACCTCTGTAGATACTGTTCTTCTAACCTCACTCATCAGGTTCTCAAGCTCCTCCATCCTCTGTATGGGAATATCTTTCTCCTTTTCTTTACGCGTCCTCTCTTCAGGTTTAGATTCTACTTTTTCTACCTTAGTAGAAGCTTTAGGGGGCTGAGTCTCAGGTTCGGTCGGTCTGCTAGTCTCTTCTACTGAGTGAGGCCGTGGGTGAGTTTTCTCGATCTGTTTTATCTCTCTTTTCTCCTCTTTCTCCTCCTTCACCTTTTGATGATCTTCCTTTCTTTTTCCCTGTGATGATACTCCGAGTATCGAGTCAAGTATCGTAGATCTACGTGATGTACGTCTAGTCGATGAGGTCTGCCTATGTTCTCTATGGTGTTGCACAGCCTCGACCACTGTTGGAAGCTCTAGCGTAACCTCCTTTCCATTTATCGATATCTTACCGATTGCTCTCTTGTCGCCTGTCCTTACCTTTCTCTCTTTCTCTAGCTCGCTAAGTGCTAGTGCTAGCAGTACTATTCCTATACCGTTTTCTCTACACCATCTTACTAGTCTCGTGCTGTCTACTTTACCGTTCTTTACTATGAACGTGTACAGGTTCTCCTTTATTGACAATATTGTCATCTTCCTCTTGTTTTTCTAATTCACGACACATCTTAAATATGCTTTTTCACAAGTTATCGTGTAGTGTCTCTGTCGAGCATATATTTGGCTATATCTAGCGAGAGGAGGCTGAGAATACTCTCCTGTCTGCGTAGTCTCCGCTGTGCAAATATTGAAGATCTTTCATCACGTTTAAAGATAAGCATCCCATCATTACTGTATGAGCTCAAGATATTGCAACATGGGGGATTGATAGAGATTGAGGACGGAACTGTCTGCATAACTGACAGAGGCGTCAACGTTATTTCAAAAATATCGTCTCTAGATCAGGACATTCTCTCAAAGACCAGGACAGAGGAGAGCAAGATTCATGACATGATCAACCTGGTGACCTTCAGGACCCTTGCAATATATGTAGCAGTGACAGGGTATGTCGGGACACTGCCTCTCGCTCTCCTAACGTTTCTAGGCCTCTTCCTGTTCTACAGGTTCAGGATAAACCTCATAGTTCTTGTGCCCTTTGCATTTCACACGTTCAACATATATCTTCTAGCAGTATCTCCCGTAGTGCTATATGTGTACTTTCTTCTTGTTCTCTGGATTCTCTCTAGGAAGTTTCTAGTGGTTGAAGCATTGCAATGTACGTTGCTTGCCTTGTGTATAGTATCGCTATATGCAATAGTTTACTATCTCTCAGTTTCGCTACTAGGAATATCGACTATGTCGCTTATGGTACTTGAGGCCTCGAAGCTCATACTTTCAACTCTAAGTATAATATCTGTATCGACGCTGATATCGTACCACTGTGGAAGACCTTTTGAGTCGGTCTTCCTATTAACATCTCTGACACTGCTGATACCATGCTTGCTGACGTATGCCCTGATGAGGTAGAGGTGCTTGAGGGAGTATATGAGCCCAGAGAGGATACATACCTTACCTGTATATGTATCGAGTACGTTTACAGGGTAATCATTTCTAGATTAGTTAAACGTAGTCACGTGAGAGCTGTGGAGGTAGGCTCCGGCTCTGGGGCTCTCTCTATAAAGTCTATACTTGTAGGTACAGAAGTAGGAATCAATCAACATATTATAGCTATAGATATAGACTATACGGCATGCAGGAACACGCTTCTAAACATCCAGAGACGCAACATGAGCAGACACGTGGATGTAATATGTTGTGATGCTGTCAGCTGTCTTAGAGACAGCTTACACATAGATGTCCTAATATCGAACCCGCCATACCTTCCAGAGGATGGAACCTGCAATGATATCAGGATATGCGCTGGCCCTGACGGCAGGCTAGTAATAGACAAGATTGTGAGAGAATTCTTAAAAAGAGACGTAACAATGCTAATACTGACTCAGTCATCTCTCTCAGACCATGAGAAGACTCTGAGAACACTGCAATGTCACCCTGAAATAGACGTCATCATGACAGGACTACTCCACATATTGTTCGAGGATATCGTCACGTTTCTTGCTCTGAGATATCTCACAAGGAGAAAGGTTTAAAAAGAGAAGCTAGAAAACACTTACAGAACACACAACGGTAGAGGGCCCGTAGCTCAGCCAGGTCAGAGCGCCCGGCTCATAACCGGGTGGTCCCGGGTTCAAATCCCGGCGGGCCCACCACCCAGACCTTCTACAGAGATCTCGAACGCTCCCTCCTCACACGTCACATATATGTCACACTGTATCTCCTGTTCGTCGACGTACGATTCAAGTATCATAGCTATCGCACATGGTCTGTCTCTGAACAGCAGTCTTAAGTCGTCTCTCTTTCTAAGTACCTTATCTACACATTTGCATAGTCTGAAGAAGCTGCATGTTCCTCTTACCGTGATATTTTTCTCTGTCTTACTGATCTTTATGTTGCTTATTATGTTGTAGTTTCTAAGTGTTTCTATTATTTTTTGTAGGTTTTTCATAATGTCATCGTTGTTATTTATTATGTTTTCTGATGTCAGGTAGTTTATGAATTCTTGTGCCGCTGCTCTGACTATGAGAATCATTGCCTCTGGTGTTGCTACTCTGTGGATTGCTCTTATTATGCAGAGAAGTATTATGTCTGTCTTCTCCTCTTCTATCATTTTTAGTTGCTCTTGAGTTGCTGTAGTTAAGGTTTTGTAATATTTTATAGTTATAGTATGGTCCTTTTATAATATCTATGCATTTATTACTTAGTTAATGTTATGTTGTTATGAGGCGGTGCTGTTAAATATCGGACTGGTCTAGATATAGGGCGTGATGATGCACGAGCGTGTCTGATATCAGTGATGTATCTGCGCCCTTTCTGAGCTATGGGTAGTGTCTAGAGTTGTTATTTAGTAACCTATCTCGAGTTATGTGTTGGCGAAGCCTTTTAAGTTGGGATCCTCCTACTTAACTCATGGCTGCGTCTAGTGTCCAGTTAAAGTGTGATCCGTTGTTGTACAAGTTTATAAGGGCTTGTCTTAACAGGGCATATGCTATGTTAGATGATTCTCAGCTGTCTGCAGAGGAGCGTTATAGTCTTGAGACTATTCTTCAGAGGATAAGATCGATGGAGGAGTCGTGGAGAAGTGTTGATGATCTTCTGAGCTTTCTTAGGGGGGAGTTCCTGTCAATATATGAGGATGGTCTGAAGAGGCTTCCTAAGGAGCTTGTTAGGGATCTGTTCGTTAGGACGATTGAGCTCTGTCTCGATCTTCCTGAGGTGTCCTCTAAGGATAGTGTCAGGAAGGTCTTTGAGGAGGTCAAGCTTGCTCTTCTCAGGAAGTACGAAGAGTTGAAGGATAGCGGGGCGGGGGAGCCTAAGAGGACGTAGTGGTATATTAATCCTGTGATCCTATATATAGGTGTTGAGAAGCTCTCAGAGCAACGGAGGTGTCTTACAGATCCTCGAGGATATGCTGACTAGAGGCTCGAGAAGGATACTTATCTCTGCATATCCTGGCTTTGGAAAGACCAGGCTTATACCTAACATAGCTGATGTTCTTCGCCGTAAGCTTAATGTGGATAAGGTTCTAATATTCTGTAGGTCAATAGCTGAGGTAGAGGAGATATGTAGATTTTTTAAGAGCCTTCAGACAGGGTTGAAAGTATCATCTCTTGTCGGGAGAGAGCGTCTCTGTCCTTTTGGAGCCAGCTCCTCTAATGCTTGTGCCTGTCTCAGAGATAGAGGAGTGTGTCCACTATCTCGCTCTCGTATGCATGGTAGCTTGAGCTTTAGTGTGATCAATATTGAGGATGTTGTCTCTATCTCGAGAGAGTTGAACGTATGTCCCTATGATCTTGCTCTGAGCCTTGCTTTGCAGTCGAATATTGTCGTATGTACTGTAATGTATCTGTCTAGCAGGATTCTCTACGAGAATATTGTAAGGATAAGTGATGGGACGAGGTTTGCGGTGATAGTTGATGAGGCGCACGCTCTTGTTCAAGGTCTTGAGTCGTCTTCTGAGTCTAGTGTTGATCTCTCCGAGATTCTTGGTATCGATATTGAGCCTGGCGAGCACATGATACTGAGAAGACCCAAGATAGATATAGACCTACTTAAGAGAAAGATATCAGGTGAGAGTGAGAGCCTGCTTAACGTTCTATTCTCAGATGTACTATACGTCTCTAGAAGAGAGGGAAGATATGTTCTACGTGGATTAACAATGTCTACAGTGCTCGATCTTATAGAGAGAGCCTCAGCTACAGTATTTCTCTCAGCATCATTGACAAGAGAGTTCTCCTCCAGGTTTCCTCTTCTGAAAAAGTTTGATAAAATATTTATCACGGATTCTCCATCTTCTATTGAAAACCTTAAGATATTTATAGTTCCTGACTTCGAGTTTAGAGAGTCGTTCAAATATACTAGAAGATGCATCAACATTGTCCTAGAGATCATAAGGAGAGTCGTCCCCAGTTGCCCACTTATAGGGGGAGTAATGATACTATTCTCCAGCAAGAGATTCCTCAATTTTGCTCTGAGTCATGTAGAGGCTCTTCTACAGTCTCTTGATATTAGGTATATAGTATATTCTGGGGATGGGAGATCTGAGGATGTTGTAAGAGACTTCAAACATGTAGCGTCTGAGGAGAGATGTGTGTTAATAACATATTCTGGGAGTCCAGTATGTGAGGGCGTGAACTTTGTAGGTGACGAGCTTATATGTGTGCTGATGTTTGGTTTTCCTTTTCCTGAGTTCTCTTACTGGAATGTGTGGAAGTCCTCCTATCTGTTCGGTAACTTGCATTTTCTTCTAGGCTTCGTCTACACTGCCGTGTCTGCTACTATTCAGATCGTTGGTAGATGTATGAGAGATCTTGATAGACGTGTCAAACATGTTTATCTAATTGATAGGAGGTTCCTGAAGTATCGTAGGTATTTCCCGTCATGGTTTCCTAAAGTCCGTGTCACGAGTCTGAGAGAGCTGTCCGAAACTTTCGCTGACCTGTGACCTATGGGGTTTATAAGTGAGATAGGTTAAGTCTAGTATGATAGACCTAGCACTAGCAGCATTTGCAGCCTCAATGCTCGCAGTATCGATGCTCAGAGGATCAGGAAACAGTGAGACAGTGATAGGAAGATGTGGCGTAGTTCCATGCCTACTAAACTTCAATAAGCACCTCTGCGTGTATGGACCAACTAGGAGTGGTAAGACAAGCTTTGTACGCTATCTTGCGCATAAGCTGGCTAAGAAGCATATCGTAACTATATTAGACTGGCATGGCGAGTACGCGGACCTTGAGAACATAGTGACGGTAGAGTATGATCTCGTACATATTGATGTATCGAAGATTCCTCTCAAGCTTCTAGTCGAGATCCTGGGCCATGGTCTAGGACTGAACGAGCCAAGCATGTATCTTCTCTATAAGATTCTTAAGAATAGTAAGGTCGAGGATATATCAGACATAATAAAGGCGGTCGAGGAGTACTTTGTCACTACGAGGACAGAGGCCGAGATGAAGGCTGCCATATTGAGGAGGCTCGAATATGTTTTATCGAGCATGAAGATGGGGGTCATAGAGCCTGAAATGTTAGTATCAGAGAGCTGTTGTATAGATCTGAGTAGTCTAACAGTTATAGAGGAGAAGAGACTTGCATCCTCACTGATACTTGCGATGATATACGTACACTATATGAGTAGCGGAGTCATCTATAGGGACCCTAGACATTTCATAATAATTGAGGAGGCCCAGAATCTTCTTGAATCATCTAACAGTATACTTCACCACATAGTGCTCGAGCTTGCTAAGTATGGCGTGAGAGTGATCTTAATAACTAACACGTTGCCTGACTTTTCAATCCTAGCTCACTGTAACCTGGTAATGTATAAGCTCAGGCCTGAGCTTATGAGAAACATGGTTATCAGTGATGATCTTAGAGAGATAATGCTTACTATTGGCGATAAGGAGGCTATTCTGATAACGTCGTCCTCTGTGAGACGTTTCACACCTTTCAAACGTGGTGGCCATGGAAAGAAGATCAGTAAGGGAGTTGCTGAGCGGTCTGAGAGACCAGCGGTTAATGGGGGGTCTCTCTGTAAGAACATAGTAATCGATAAGAATGGTCGAGAGGAAGCTGAGAAAGAGCAGGGCAAGAACGTGTCTAATGTTGATAAGAAAGTGAAAAATGATGCTCGGTCTAGTGGTGTAGAGAGGTCTTGTGGAGCTTCAGCATCTGTTGATGTTTCTAGGTACTTGAGAAAGGTTGATGATGTTGAGAAGAAGTTGGCGCTGATTAGGGAGAGGCTTGATGAGATCGAGAGGATTCTTGCGTATGAGGATGAGATTCTTCGTAAGATTGTTAGTGGTATGTCCTGAGATCCGTTAGATTCTGACATTAACTATTGTTAGAATCTTATAGGTGAACCTCGTGAACTTTAAGAAACTTTTCCATGGTAAATATCGTGAACGTTCACATCACTCAAAATTTAACTTTCACCCGTGTATATATTGCACAGTATTCATGTCCGGCAACAATGGAACCTCAGTAATGGATAATAGGAAGATAAAGATGCTCGTATTACAGTTTCTCAAAGAGATCATATCCAACGCGAGAGGCCAGCTCGTCACATTCAGACCTGCAAAGATAGCGCAGGAGATATCCTCCATAACACGCAGAAGTCCGCGGGCAG
This sequence comes from Thermoproteota archaeon, assembly GCA_013153275.1. GTDB lineage: Archaea > Thermoproteota > Thermoprotei > Thermoproteales > Thermocladiaceae > JAADER01. The sequence goes on along the minus strand of JAADER010000059.1, from coordinate 2,448 downwards.
AGTCAGTTGTGATTCGCAACTTCTTTGAGGAGCTTGTCGAATATAAGCTTATTCAGGTGATAAAGAAGAGTGCACGAGGAAAGGTGTACGGTATCTACAGGAACAGCATGCTGTGGAATCTTCTAGAACATTACGATGTTAATGATGTTCTCGCAATAATAGAGAACATAATGAGAAGTGAGGGCAGTCTAATGCCTAACATAATGTCAGGATTAAACAATACTTCAAAATTTGGGCAAGGTGAGGAGTCTGGTGTAAATGAAAGAACAAACATTTATCCTGAAACTATTTGACTTCATCTCGAGAACGGTAGAGGACGCTAGGAGCTTCGTCGACTTTGTAGCCTCATATTTTAGAGACTCCGACTTCTTTGTAGAGTTCTTTGACAGTAGTCTTAGAATATGTGAGGACTCTACCTGCAGGAGATATGCTATCATAACATATAACCCAACGCTTGATATAGTATTTAACTCTCGTAAGATAGCTAGAATACTTAGAGATGTTGCGATAAAGTACATAGCTACACGAGGAGAGAAGAAGCTTGTGCTGCTATACATGTCTATGGACGGTAAGAAGTTCATAAAGCTCAGTAGCGTGTTGAAAAGTAGAAGCGAGAGATACTGCATCCTGACATCGAGAATATGGAACATACTGACAGCGTTTGTAGCCGTATTTGTAGCTTTCTTATCATCATATCTCTCGCAGAATCTTCTACTGACCATGATGTGTGTTATCGTGATATCGCTTCTCATGTCTGGGATATCGTTGATCGGAGCCTACAAGTCGTCGAGAGGCATCGACATCACCGCAAGCAAGATACAGATATTTAAGCTATGCATAACCTGTAACTGGAACACTCCAGACACACGTATAAAGTCGCTCTTGAGAGCGTTGAAGGGGTTCAATGTCATAACATCGGAATCTGTTCATAATGTCTCTGCTATAGCGAGAACGTTCCTAGGAACTTATCTGAAAGATGTTAAGCTTATTCGCGTAGAGCTGTGCAACACTGTTCTAGATTATGTTAAGAGACTTGGCGTGAAGATACTGCTCATACACTCGGATAGCTGTAATGCTTTCACTCTGCCTGTATTTAAGAGCGTAGTTGTTACTACGCGTCTAATAGCCACCCTTGATAATCAGGAATTGAGTGCAGTGGTTGGTCATGAGCTCGGTCACATAGTTAATAAGGACTTTCTGTTCTGTCTTGTAGCGTTTCTCATAAATGCGTTGCTTGTCTATGGTATCGTCAGGACATGTCTTGCTTGTCTATCAATATTCTCAGTACTATTCATAATATTTCTATACATTATCATAGCCTCTATAGCGTTCTTCGCTCTCTTCAGGTACCTCGAGGTCCGTGCTGACAAGTTTGCTGAAAAGATAATAAGTCCGGACATGCTAGCTCTGGCGTTATTTAAGGTAGCCTGGAGATGTCTGTTGGTGGAGCTTGAGAGACCGCTAGCGTTGGCGGTAGGTAAGGTGGTCTCAACTCATCCTCCCATCATGGATAGACTTCTCAGAATGATCTAGGCTCCTCGAGAGGTAATGTAATAACTCTCCTGCCTCTAGTCTACTGTGTAATGCCTCTTTACTCATTGATAAACCAGATAATACATCTCGCAGAGTCTAGAGGAGAGAAGGACATTGTAGCGCTTGCGCTGGAGCTTGAAAGAGAGGTCACTAAGATACTTGCAAAGCTTATTGACCTTAAGATGGTTATCGACGAGGTTCTTGAGGAGAATGTTGGTAAGATAGAGGTGCAGCTGACCAAGGTTGAGTCTGACATACTGGATGTACTGAGAGAGCAGCCTAATAAGTGTCTCGATGTGTCATCTCTTACCAGGAGATTGAGTGCCTATACTCCAGTTACGTTGATAACAGCTTTAAAGAGGCTGAAATCTCTCAGACTTGTTGATCTTGATGTCGACGTTGACTCGGCTGGGAAGCTCTGTGTTAGAGCATGCATACGTGTAAGGTAGAGGTGGTAATGTTAATAAAAGACCGAAGAACATTTTAATCCTCTAGCAGAGACTAGCTCTAGCTAGAGACATGTACGATGTACCATTTGTCCCATCTCCAGAAGTTGTCATAAGAAGAATGTTACAGCTCGCTAACGTCCGAGAGAACGAGGTCGTCTATGATCTAGGATGTGGTGATGGTAGAGTGCTTATAATTGCTGCTAAGGAGTTTGGAGCCAGGGCAGTAGGCATAGAGATAAGGAGGGACCTGTACGAGCAGTGTCTTAAGAGGATTCGAGATCTAGGTCTTGAAGGTAGAGTGAGAGTGTTTCATGGAAACTTCTTCGAGTATGATCTCTCGGATGCTGATGTTGTGACACTGTACTTGTTGACTAGTGTTAATGAGCGTCTTCGTCCTAAGTTGGAGCGTGAGCTTCGTCCTGGTACGAGGGTGGTTAGTCATGATTTTGAGGTTCCAGGATGGAGA
>JAADER010000046.1 GCA_013153275.1 Thermoproteota archaeon | reverse complement strand
AGACGCCTATGACTCCGAGAGCAATTCTGCCAGGGATCTCCTGATGAAACATCTTAGTAAAGTACAGATATATACATCCCCCTACAATAAGAGAAATAGCAATCAAAAGAACGTACATCCTCAACGAAGGAACATCACCCTCCAAAGAGCCAGCACGACCCTCTCTCAACATTCTCATAAAGTCCCTCCAGAAAAGTAACACAGCTGCTATTCCAGACCCAAGATGAAGCGCGAGAGACCAGTTAAAGCTCTCCAGAAATCTAACACCAAGCACAGTACATAACGCCGTAACTATGCCACTACTACTTATAGGTATCCACTCGAAGACCCCCTGAAGCACTGCAGTTATCATTATCAGTATCTCGATATTGTTCACAGTGCTAGCATGTATGTGAGCTGAATTATAAGCTATATTGTCGAGGTGCGGTTACAGCACCGGGTTAGATGCTGACGCTCAGGAACTCCAACCCGTCATCATTCTTTCAGTTCCGCTGAAGTCACATCACTTGTAAGGTCACTCCAGGTATGTTTTATAAAAACGTTAGCATTATCTCAAGGGTGTTTTATCTCGATTATCTTGTTAAGGGGTTATCTAATCTTGAAAACTATGCACTTATCTGCATCGTTATAGACATAGTTTTGCTTTTTCTACCTATCATATTCTCATTCGTCTATAGTTTCACGCTGATCAATATGATGCAACTGCTGAGTCACCTAATGTACTCTTATTATTCTCTTATTGGACTTGTTAGCGCAGGTATGGGCTTTGTACAGTCTCTTCTTATGATATTCTTGATGTTGGCAGCGCTGCTGGTCCTATATATAGTTAATGTTGTCTGTTTTCTTCTTGGAGCATTTACGTGTTTCAGTAGGTATGATCGTTCGAAGTATGGAGTTGTGTCCTCTCTTGTGCAGTATGGTGCCATTATTTTTATAGTCTTCTCCTTTATTAGCATTGCTCTCCTCTCTGTATATCTCTTTGCTCCGAAAGTTGTTAAAGCTGTTGGTTTCCTTTTAGCTGTGGAGATAATTGCGTCTTTCATGATTGTTAGCTTGATTGGTATGATGATGCTTTATGGAGGCTTCATATGTGGCCTATTTAGAATCTGTAACGATGTTAATGAGTACTCGTTTATGGCTGTGGGTATACTGATGATAGTATCGATAATAGTTACCCTTTTTGTTGGATATAACATATTTGCGAGCATATTATCATCATTGTTGACCAACATCTGTCTCTATGCCTCCTGTAGACAAGCGGTAGCTAGACTTAGGGGAGGACATATTTAAAGCTTGCAGAGGATACATATCTCGATTATGCCGTTGCTTGTAAGATATTACGAGTTTGGTAGGATCGTCGTTGATGGTAGGGAGTATACTCGTGACATAATTATCACTCCTACTCGAGTTATAGAGAACTGGTGGCGCAGAGAGGGTCATAGGGTATGTCTCGATGATCTATATAAGTATGGTGTCTTTGACGAGCAGTTCGACATCATAGTCTTTGGAACAGGTTATTATGGGCTTGTAGTGATCGAGCCTGAGGTTATTGAGGAGTTGAAGAGAAGAGGCATAGAGTACATCGCACAGCCGACCCGTGACGCAGTAGATACATACAATAAGCTTGCTAGAGAGGGCAGAAGAGTAGTAGGAGCATTCCATCTGACATGCTGATCTGGTTTGACGCGCTTACTCCAAAGCAGGCTCGTATAGGAGCGATCCTCTTTCTGGAAGGATGTAAGAGAGGTATTGGCGTGCTTATCACGGGAAGAGAGTACTCATATATAGAGGAGACGTTGAGACCCTACTCTGTACCTTTCATCAAGGTTTCGGAGTATGGTGAGTCCCTTAAGGAGAAGCTTCTCAAATATGCCGAGAGAATACGCTACCTTACCAATCTACTTCCTGAGTTTGATGTTGCTGTAGGTTTCCCAAGTCCGGACATGCATAGAGTCGCGTTTGGTCTGGGGAGACCGATAATAACGTTGACAGATACGGTCCATGCAGACAAGGTTCATAGACTCTGCCTTCCTCTCTCTAGTCTGATAGTTGTTCCGGACGTTATACCTATGGAAGAAATCTTGAAGTATGTTGTGAGAGGTGAGGAGTGGAAAGTTGTGAGGTTTCACGGCGTGTTCGAGATCATGTGGGTGAGAAGACATACTCCATGTAGAGAGGTATTAGACAGGCTTGGGCTTGAGCCGGAGCATTATGTGATAGTTAGACCAGAGGAGTCTAGAGCACACTACTATGAGTATGGTGATAAGCTTGATATTCTATGTACTATAATAGATAGAATAGTTAAGAAAGGTCTCAAAGTAGTGTTTCTACCCAGATACAGGTTCCAGGAGGAACATATCAAGAGGAAACTCTACGATAATGAGAACATAGTGATACCGAGAGGCATTCCGCTAAACATGCTTGACCTGTACAGCTATGCGAGACTCGTCATAACTGGTGGACTAAGCATGGCAACCGAGGCTGCTCTCATGGGTGTACCGTCTGTCTCATATTTTCCCTCAAGGACGTATATTGAGGATCTGTTAAAAAGTATTGATGCCCCGTTAATCAAGGTCTCTAGTATAGTTGAACTATGCTCAATGATAGATGATCTTCTCGAGCTTCCGCGAGCCAGACCGAGAGTGGAGGAGCTAGAGGATCCTACAGACCTCATACTTAATAAGGCTCAGGAGCTATCTAGAGGTTGAGTATGAGGGTCCTCGTTGTAGGTCTTGGCGAGGTTGGTAGACCACTCTACGAGATCATACGAGAATGTGATAAATTTGAAGTGTATGGATACGATGTTGACAGCTCGAGAACTGTTGACAGGATAGAGAACATTCCAAGACCTGTCGACTATGTTCATATATGTGTTCCATATAGAGACTTCTCCAGCTTCATAACAATGATAAGAAGCTACATAGAGAAGTTCAGTCCCAGACTAGTGATAATACACTCCACAGTCGCTCCCGGAACCACCCGTGCAGTACATGACAGATTTGTCAGCTATGGTACACATATCGTTCACAGTCCTGTGAGAGGAGTACATAGAAAAATGAAGGAGCACCTCAAGTTCTGGCCCAAGTGGATAGGCGCTCCCTGCGAGATCTGTCGCGAGGAGGCTACCAGACATCTCAGAGACATTGGCTTCAATGTGAAGGTTGCCTCGCTTCCAGAGTCGACGGAGCTTGCAAAGCTGTGGGAGACCGTGATGAGAGCCGTCCTGATATCGACATGGCATGAGATACATAGGACATGTATGTTATTTGGCGGAGACCTCGTAGAAGTAGGAGAGTTCATAGGCGAGGTACATCAGGTCCTTCACGATAGACCTGTAATGTACCCCGACGTTATCGGTGGACACTGCCTAATTCCAAATACTGAGCTCCTACTAAACGTGTATGAGAGCCCATTACTCAAGTTCGTACTGGAGTCAAATGAGAGAAGAAAGAGAGAGCTCGCTATAGAGTCTGCAAGAAAAGATGTAGAAAGATTAAAGAGACTGATACAGGAGAGGTTCATAAACAGGAGCTACTTCGAATAGATGATGAAGGATCAACCATGCGAATAGATGAGCGAGACTTGCATGGACTGACTTGACGTGTTTACTAATCATTCTTTTCTGATCTCTGCGGTTCGTTGATGCCGATCTTGGCAATATCTAGGATAAGCATATAATCTTCCATAGATTCACCAAGAAGGCTTGTGAGAACCTTCTTAATAGTCTTGTATCCAGTATCTATTTTGAGAATCCTAGCTCTATTATAATCGGTATTGATCTCAAATAGATAGATTGCAGTATTCTCGTATGCAACATCGTCTACAAGCATCCTCTTCAAGATTCTGAAGAATATCAATGGGCTACTCGTCTCTATAATGACCGCACGGTTTCTGAGATCCGCAAAGGCGAGATCAGATAGAAAATCAACTATACGTGGCTGGCGACTACAGCTTAACGACGCCTCCGGATGTTCTACAACCACTAGAGAGTTAGCATGTAGACATGCCTCTGCACATTTCAGAACGATAGGCAGTATGAAATACAGATCCGATCCTGAAAGCATGAGCGGACTCTCGGTCTTCCCTCTCCTCACGAGAATGAAAGTTCCCGTACCTGGCTTCCTGACTATCCTCACATCATCTACACCAAAATAACGCTTTAGAATCCTAGCACACCTCCTAAGTCTCATCTCACGTGCAAGATTCTCAACATAGTCTAGCTCCTGAAGATCACGAGCTATCGAGAGGTCTGACACTGGGACAAGCTCCGCGTGACACCGCTCCTCATGGTATGGTATAAATAGCCGAGGTTCAGATCTAAACTGAGGCACGTATATCGCTTTTAAGTTCATTATGAGTGACTCAATTATCGGCGTTATGTCTCTAATAGTCTTAACAATGTTCTCAATACTACTATAACTATCCTCCTCTAGCGTTAGGGTATACTTATCATCACCTATTATGATCTCCATGTTCGGAGGTTTTAACGTTATGGAGAGGCGAAGCTTGTTCAATTTTACTGAGAATTCCTCTACCTTGATATCATCTTCATCATCTTTGCGTACTCTTATACTAACGTTAACTCTTTCTCTCAATGATACTGCTATCTCATCTGGAATACGTAGGAGTGACCGCATTACATATGTCATATATCTGGCACTGACGTTTAGTACTGATAGTATCGATGCCACAATCAGCGTAGTGTAGAAAGAGTCCGCTAGAAGATCCCTGTTCACCTCTTCTAGAGATGACGTTACATATTTTCTAATCTTCTGAAAGACCTCAAATAACCTATCATGAAGATCGCGGTTAGGTTGTTCTCTCAGTTCATTAATTATCTCCATCATAGTCATAAGGAAGGCAGCAGACCGAGCTGTAGTGTATTCCCGTATAAGTGCCTCTACCTTCTCTCTAAAAATCTCTGCAAACCTTCTGAGACTATCTGAGTCCTCTAGTCCCGTTATCTCTGAGAGCATGTTGATCAAGGTCTCTGTGTCAGGTATGTTGAGTAGACCTTTTGATGCAAGTATAGTCATTATAGCCATGAGCTGTGTTATTACGTCTATTGTGCTTATCTTGTATCTGAACGTTACACCTATAATGGTTGGAACATCCTTTCTCAGCACATGATAGAGAGGTATTCTTGAGACGTTCTCTCCTGTTAATATATCTAGGAGATTCAGGAGTGCGTTTATTAGCAGTGTTTTGCCGCTTGCATTGTCGCCTATGAATACTGTTAATGGTTTTATCTGGATGTCGCATTCTTCTATGCACGCATAATTTTTGACACTTACTCTGGTTATCATTCTCTGCTATCTCTATCTTAGGATCTTATTTAACTGTTGGGTGACGTAGAGGTAGCTATCCTCCGGTTCATATATGTGATCTATCGTGCTTATGTGTGGTTTATTTCTCTTTTCTTATCTTTAAAAATATGATGTTTAACGATGTTTTATGTGTATAATAGTTGTTATCTGACTAATATTAATATTTATACGCCTAGCTTAGAGTAGTATGTCTAGGTAGTCCATGTCTCCTAAAGTGCTCAAGAACGTTAAGGATAGATCAGACAAGTGCAGCGTACTCCTCATGGGGCTTGAGGGATGGCCGGACGCCGGCAAGGCAGGATCAGCAGGCGCCGGATACATATCCTACAAATATGGTATAGACGTGATATATAGGGTAGACCCAGACGAGGTCTTCATCTACTCCGTCACTAGGCCATATGTAGAGATAGTTGACGGAGAAGTACGTACGCTGAACCTTCCTTACCTAGAGGTAGGGATATCCGAGATAGGGGATGCAAAGATACTTCTAGCTAGAGGACATGAGCCACATCGGTTATGGAACGCTCTTGTAGAGGACTTTCTAGAGATAGTTAGAAAGCACGATGTCAAGCTTGTAGTCACTCTAGGGAGCATGCTTGATGACTCTCCGCAAGTCAAGGTATCGGTGGTGTCATCACATAGGGAGGGCATAGATATTGCACGAAGCTCAGATATGGGTACAGTAACGTACTCTGGTCCATGCAGCTTCTACACGCTAATGCTCAGAAGATTTAGAGATGAGGGCATCAGGACCATAGGACTCTGGGCTCACATACCGTACCTAGAGTACTATAATGTACTTGCACGCTACAGCATAGTCGACTGGAGAGGCGCAGCAATGCTTCTCGAGAAGTTCGCCGACATCACGGGTCTGAGGATAGATCTAGAGGAGGCCTATGACAAGGCTAGGAGTGTCGAGTCCATACTTAGATCTGCAGCATCCAAGGAGGAGGGTTCAAGATACTTCATGTGAGTTGCCTGACAATTTAACTCTCACTATGCTCATAGCCTTGTCATAGAGCTCTTTCTTGAAGTCATAAAACTCTACAGTGATCTCCTCACTATCTATAGAGAACGTTCTCAAGTTAGACTCAGCCTTAGTGCACTGAGAGGACTCTGGTAGTGATGCTACGAATCTAGCGACCTGGACTGGGGCTAAGGTATCTGAGATCTTTACCGCCCTCTTTCTATCTTCGCTCAGGTGTTCACCTATCTCTGAATCTACGTAGATATCTCCGTGCAGTCCTATCCTCATAGGTATCTCGAGAAGCATGTTATAGAGCTCTGGCAGTATCTCTAATCTATTTATGTGATACTTCGTACATAATTCATTAACTATGCCATATATATCGACATGTATAAGTATAAGCTTCACTTTTCTATTCTCAGTTTTTCTCCTTACACCACGTATTATGCATGTCCTCTTGAACTTGGCTACCTTTACTAGATCTAGAGTGTCAACGTAACAGTATGATCTTACATACTCTACTATGTCTTCTATGTCAGGCTCGTCACCATAGCATGCTCCTACGAATCCGCTTGACCATGACGGCATTGCCAGACCTACTATCATGTCCTAGTTATGGATATTCAAAGCTTATAAGTCTAGACATGTTCTACGTGATGGGAAGGAAATGTCACAGGTACAGGTGCAGAAGCTCACCAAGATAGTTGTCTGTCCAGCAATAGGGTACATGGGTGAGGATGCTGTGAAGGTCGTAGAGGCTCTGAGACAGCTCTCAACTCCACCTGACAAAGTTAAGTGTCCAAAGTGTGGACAAGAGGTCGAGGCAAGGAAGTTTGCTCTGCACCTGTCCAAGCACTGTAGAGTTGGTGGGAAGAACATAGTATGTGATATATGTAATGAGAAATTTAAAGATATGGGAAAGTTCCTCAGACATGTACGAGAGCACCTCGTTATAGGGGTACTAAGGAACGGTATGTGGGTGTGGTACTGCACGGTATGTGGAAGAGAGTTCACCTGCAAGAGATCAGCCCTCGTGCACGTCTTGAAGAGCCACGAAGTTGAGGAATGAGCCTTCTCTTAGAGTTCTGTAGAACAATACTCCTGTTAATACCTGAATATGTTGCGAATGGGTCACCTCCTGTAATATCTAAGATACTGGAAGGAGAGTGCACGCCTATAGATGGGGGAAGAATGTTCATAGATGGTAAAAGAATACTTGGAGACGGTAAAACAATCGAGGGATTTATAGGTGGAGTACTGGCAGGCTATTCAATATCCTTATTCATATACTCTCTCCTAATACTGTTACTTCCACCTCATATACTGTCGTTACTCTATATCCCGCAGCCTCCTCATGTTCTTGCTCTCTCTGTTCTTGCTCTCAGCGGCGATCTTTTAGGAGCCTTTATAAAGAGGAGGCTTGGTCTTGCAAGAGGTGCTCCCGCTCCTGTACTTGATCAGCTTGATTTTTTAATGTTCCCTCTAGTATATATGTACGCTGTGTTAGGAATACATGATTACTATATTTATATAATTGCGATACTGTTCACACTATTTATGCATCTGTTCACTAACTATGTAGCATATAAGCTTGGGATAAAGAGTGTTCCTTGGTAGTGTTAAGTTTAAATGTTTAGAAGAGTTCTCTAGACTAGGGTAGAGACATGTCCTCTTCACAGGCAAAAGTCCTGATAGTAGGTGACAAGTACACTGTGTACACGTTCAGGTTACTAGGGTTTGATGGCGTCATAGCTGAGAAGGCTGACGAGGTAATGAAGATTCTTGAGGACGTTAAAGATAGAGAGGACGTTGGTGTAGTTCTGGTCACGTCGAACCTGGTTAACCAGATAAGAGACTACTTCAACAGGCTCAGGCTGAAGCTTACTAAGAAGATAATAATGGAGATTCCTACCCTCCGCGAGGTGAAGTATGAGGCTGTTGATTATCTAGCAATACTGAGGTCAGCTCTAGGAATCTGATCTCAGCAGCGTGGATTCTCAATCATCTACTCATCACTTAGGACCCTCATCACTATCATAGAGATACTGAGGAACCAGTTAAATACTTCTCCGCCAGTCTACATGTGGTGGATAGGAAACTCAGAAGCAGAGAGGCTATCGAAGGCTATCACAGAGCTCCACACAGAGCCCTTCTCAGAGCCGTAGGACTATCAGAGAACGATTTTGAGAAACCGATAATCGGCATAGTATCATCATACGACGAGATAGTTCCTGGACACGTACATCTTAGAAGAGTTGCAGAGGCCGTAAAAGAGGGCGTGAGAGAAGCTGGTGGAGTCCCACTAGAGTTCAACACGATAGCAGTCTGTGATGGAGTTGCTATGGGACACATAGGGATGAAGTACAGTCTCGTCAGCAGGGAGGTCATAGCGGACTGTGTCGAGATAGTTGCAGAAGCTCACAGGCTTGATGGGATAGTCCTAGTTGGGAACTGTGATAAGGTTGTTCCTGGGATGCTTATGGCCGCAGCAAGACTGAACATTCCAGCCATATATGTGAACGGTGGCCCAATGCTTCCTGGAACATACCGTGACAGGAGGATAGACATAAAGGACGTGTTTGAGGCTGTAGGATCATTTGCCAAGGGAAGGATAAGCGAGGATGAGCTCAGAGAGATCGAGAGAAAAGCATGCCCAGGTCCGGGATCATGTGCAGGTCTCTACACTGCTAACACAATGAACATTCTTGCGGAAGCTCTCGGAATGGCGCTACCATACTCATCCACTATACCAGCAGTGTCAGGTAGAAGAATCGCAGCAGCTCGAGATGCTGGGAAAATGATAGTCAAGCTCGTAGAGCTCAACATCAGGCCTAGAGACATAATGAGAAAAGAGTCCTTCCTCAATGCCATAGCTGTGGACCTCGCTCTAGGAGGCTCAACGAACACGGTTCTCCATCTTCTCGCGATAGCTCACGAGGCAGATGTTGACCTCACACTAGACGATTTTGACAGACTTCAGGAGAAGGTCCCATACATATGCCCGATCTCTCCAGGAGGACCATACTACGTTGTTGATCTCGACGAGGCTGGCGGCGTTCCCTCTCTTATGAAGGAGCTCTCTAAGATCGGCATAATTAATGTCGACGTGATGACAGTGTCCTGTAAACCTCTGAGAGATATAATATCCGAGGCTCAGGATCCTAAGAGAAGAGATGTCGTGAGACCTGTAGAGGATCCTATTCTCAGATCTGGCGCTCTAGTTATTCTTAGAGGAAACCTAGCACCAGAGGGAGCCGTAGTGAAGACCTCAGGAACAAAGGTACGTAGGTTCAGAGGGCCTGTGAAAGTATTTGACTCTGAGGAGCAGGCTGTAGAGGCTGTCCTGAAAGGAGAGATCCAGCCTGGGACAGTGCTCGTGATACGTTATGAGGGTCCGAGAGGAGGTCCAGGCATGAGGGAGATGCTTCAGATAACTGCAGCAATAGTTGGACAGGGACTTGGAGAGTCCGTCGCGCTTGTGACCGATGGGAGGTTCTCGGGTGCTACTCGTGGACTGATGGTTGGTCATGTATGTCCTGAAGCATATGTTGGTGGTCCAATAGCACTGTTGAAGGATGGTGACATAGTGGAGATAGATGTCGATAAAAAGAGCATAATAGTAGACATTGATGAGGCTGAGCTTGAGAGACGAAGAAGATCGTGGTCTCCTCCTGCTAGACAGCTGCGCGGCGTATTGAAAAAGTATGCTGAGAAGGCTGCGCCAGCCTCTCGAGGAGCTTACATGGAGTAGAGCTGTCCTAGAAGCAATATATAAAAGCACCTACTATCCATAGTTAGGAGTGTAGAATAATCATGATGCTGAAAGTGATTAGCAGGACCCATGCAAAACATGTATCAAATAAGGAGAAGATCAGACTGCTCATAATCAATCATCGATCATGAGCTCAGCCCTCATCACTGGAGATGTCACTATGTTCGAGGAAGTAATAAAACTTATCACGTCAGGATCGCCGTCAAACATCGAGCAAGCATACAAGATAGATCGTGAGATAGTCGCAAAACATGTAGACCCGCTTGCAGTGCTGAGAAACGTCATCAATATAGGATACGAGATTCGAGACACTGTCTGGCTCTGGGCAACAACAGGGATGATAATAGGGATAGAAGGAAAGGCATACCTCACGCCTGCTGGGTCACTAATAATAAATAGAACCACTATAAGAAAGAGCAAGTCCATAGTAGACCCTGACCTAGTGTTCAGCGAGCTTGAGAAGAGAGGGCTATGTGTCCACGTTGGAAGATACGTATATCTTCCAGGAATCATGAGACTGACAGAGCATGTATCAACATATGCGGAGGACAGTATAGGAAAGACCTTTGTCGACAGGATAGAGGAGTACATGACGATAGGAATAGACGTCCCAGTCCTGGAGATGCATATCCTGCTTCCAAACACGTTCCTCTACGACGTGTATCCAAGCGTGATAAGCCTCTATGCTGGGATAGTTAAGAGTCTAGACGAGTACTTCTTTGGAAGATACAGCTTCCATATAGAGAACTATAGACATATACCTAGCATAGTGCCTCTCGTTCTTGAGGTTCCTGTAGACCTGATAGTCGTGACAGAGAGAGATGTAATAGCACACAAGTTCGTGGATCTAGATAAGACGTTTCATAGAGGAATATCATCAGTTATGAAATATGTAGAGTATGGATTCGACAAGATAGTTCTAGTACACTACTCTAGAGAACGGAAGAGTGCTGAGCTGTATAGAAAGATCGTATATACCCTACTATCCAAGGATGTTACGAGAGATGTAGGGTACGTCGTGTTCTACGGCTATGAGATAGATCGCATAGTTGTATATAAGGTCCCAACATTTAACAGAGGAATGGCACACTTCAAGTACACTAGCGAGATATATAGGAACCTCATTAGGAATCACTTGATGCGTCTTAGGTAAATAGATTTAAATGAGGTTTACACATATCTGAGAAGCGTCACAGATGAGTAGAGTATTTGAGAGAGGATATAACCTAGTGCTTAATAGGGCATACAAGATAGTTAGAATAGCATCAACCTCTGCACTCGCAACAGTATACCCACTCTTCCTCTACCTTCTAACGTTCAACATCGAGCTCACCATAGTTCTCCCTCTACTCTACCTTTTCAGCGGCTCTCTACTCTACCTCTCCTACTGGTGCTGTGGTAATGGTTTTGGAAGATCGAGATTTGCAAGATCACTTTCAATATCGATCCCCTCGATAGGATCCATAGCTGATCTCCTGCTGAGTCTCATGATAAAGAAGGTTGTCGCTCTAGTATCTATAGTAGCGTTCTCAGGACTCCATACAAGTATTCTCACGATAAGCAACATGGACGATAAGAGAAGTAGAAAAATGGTGAAGATCCTTGCACCATGCGTGAGCATGCTTCCACCTCAGGCACTTGCGTCAGCGATACTTAACATACCCTTCAGATTCTACGTAATGTTGGACTGTGCAGTATACGGATCATCAATAATAAGTACATACCTCATGATTAGGTTCCTAGAGAGAAAGAGCTCGAGCTTCATGGTGAAGCTTCTAAGCTCGTTCTTCGAGGCGTTTGGAAACAATGTCTCAGCTTTTGAGAGGACTCTCAGAGAGGTCTCTACATATGTCGACACTAAGGTACATATCATAGGTATAGAGACAGAGAACGATAACAGATGCATTATAACGATACCTTACCTACATTTCGGACCTATAAGTGGCACAGTAGGATCAAAGCTACTTTACGAAGTGACAAACGCGGTAAGGAGAGGGTCTGGAGGAGACATAGTCTATCTACATGGTGTCGGAAGCCATGAGCTAGATGTTCTAGACGAAGACAGCTGTAGAGAGATCGTTAAGAGGCTTGAGAGTGAGAGCAGGAGGATATTTGAGGAATGTAGGTCAACTACAGCGCTAGTCAAGGGAGTTCCTGAGATAATGGAGGGATCCTTGATAAGGCTTGTCAGGATACCTCTAGGAGAGGTCAACATAGTTCTCGTAAGCAAGAAAGTGGGAGCGACTGATGATATTCCACTGGAGGTCTATGAACAGATAAGAAAGGAGGTTCCTCTACGTAATGTGATACTAGTGGACTCACAGAACTCGTATGATGGTGACTCTACGTGGAAGCCCGACGAGATTAGGGAGCTCAAGATGCTGATCAGGAAGCTCGTCGAGAAAAATGAGAAGGCAAGTCTGCTATATGCATCGTGGAGAAACATCGCAAACGTTGATGGTGTAGATCCTGACGAGATCGGCCCTGAAGGTGCACATGTTCTCTACCTCAGATATCTAGGAAGAATGACGCATAGAGACCTGGTACTGGTATCATTCGACAGCAACAACATGACGAGAGAGCTCAGAGAGAGCATAATAAAGAGAATATCGAGAGACGACAGAATAGTCGAGGTAGTAACAATGGACGATCACGAGCTAGTGAAGTTCGTATCAGGGAGAGGATACGCAATTCTCGGCGAGAAAAGCGATAAAGAGAGAATATGTAAACACATTGAGAACATAGTTAACGAGCTTGAGAAAACCTTATCAAAAGTAAAATGCATAATATATAGAAAAGTCACAATAAGACCAAGAGTTCTTGGTACAGAAGGCTTCAATCACCTGAAGGAGAAGCTTAACAACTGTATAAGACATTACAAGAGATTCATAATATATGTCATAGGAGTTCCAGTCGCAACCACTCTAGCAGTAGTCTTAACAGGAATATTCCTATCACTAATATGAAGATCAGAGACATAGTTAAGGAGCTTACATCATACTACTCTTTCAAAGTGGAGGAATGTCCAATATATAGATTATCTAGAGAACTTACATCATATGAGTTCCTGATACTTACAGTGCTTAGCCAGAACACGAGTGACAAGCTAGCTAAGAGAGCATTTGATAATCTTGTACAGAGATTTGGCAGACCTCTCGACCCTCATGTTATTGTTGAGAGTCCTGAGGCTGTGATAGACTGTATAAGAGTCTCAGGAATGTATAAGAGGAAGTACGAGACCATACGTAACCTGTCGCTATTAGTGATAGAGAGAGGGCAGAAGTTTCTAGATAATGATGATCCTAGATCCATTATGAAGATTTTGCTCTCAATTGAAGGATTGGGACGTAAGAGCGTCGATGTGTTCCTCCTATTTAAGCGTTGTTACCCTACCTTTCCAGTAGATACTCATATAAGAAGAATAAGCTCCAGAATACCGTTAACTAGGGAGGCATCGTATGACGCCATATCTGGGACCTTTCTGAGAGAGTTCGGCAGTGATCCCCATATGCTCATGACTGCTCATCTTGTGCTTATTAAACATGGTAGGGAGCTATGTAGGGCTCTGTCTCCTAGATGTGATATATGTCCTCTGAGGAACGTGTGTGAGTATGCTCGTTCTCGTAATATTTTACAGAACAAAAGGCTTTAATAGCACGTACACGCATATTGTCTCGTGAGTATGAACTTTATGGAAGATCCAAAAGTCAGGATGATAAAGGAGCACATAGATGGACTGATAAGAAGATTGGAGAGATGGGTCTCGGACCAGAAGAGGTTCGTGAACGAGCTTGAGAGATTTGGAGAGTACATATCTACTAACGAGGACAGGTTAAGCCTACTCTACTCTGCTCAAGCAATGTTAATGTATATTGAGAGGACGCTGAAGGACTTCGAGACCTGGCTAAACAATCCTGTCATAACGTCCATAATGCCGATAGAGCTACTGAAAGAGCTCGAGGAGAGACTGCGCAGAATAGTGATAGACTTCGTGAAGCTAGATATTGATCACACGTCTAAGTACACTGAGCTACTGAAGAAGATCTCGAGCGAGCCTAAGGTGCCTGAGATACTTAAGCTATATTTTGAGCAGAAGGTTGCACATATGGCTAGGGAGGCTGGATCTGAGAGAAGAGAGATGCCTAGATTCCTATAGCTCTACCTGACATAGACGTCGAGTCTGATCTTATACATCCTTGGAGCATAGTCCCTAACAACTCTCCTGTTAATAATAGTGACATCTCTACCAAGCTTTCTTGCAGTCTCATAGACAAGTCTCTCAGCCTCAGCAAATATGTCAGGTTCCTTACCAACGTGGTAGAAATGTAGGATTCCACCTTCCCTACGTATGCAAAGTATCCCATGATGAACATATTCGCACGCTCCTAACGGCAACGTCATTAACACTCTATCAGACTTATAGTAGAATTCTGGTGCTACCTTGTCAACGTCTCCCTCTATGGGCACTATCTTTCCTTTCAATTTATTTATCCTCACGTTCTCTATCATGTACCTGACAGCGATAGGATTTATCTCAACACAGTGTATCACATGTACGTTCCTTCTCTTACATATAGCTATAGCGTAGGGCGCAACACCAGCAAAGAGGTACAGTATTGTCTCTCCATCTCTAACCTGTTCTGCAATGTCTAACCTATCAGATTGATCTCGTGGAGAGAAGTATACTTTTGTTGGGTCCAGCTTTATCAGGTAACCTGCCTCTTTATGTATCACCTCTGTAGGTCCAGGTATAAGAATCTCATACTCGTAGAGTCTGAATGTTCCTCTTCTAGGCCCGACTCTACGTAATACAGCTCTAACATGTTTGTTAATCTTCATTATTGCTTTAGCAATCTCATACTTATATCCTTCAAGCTCATCAGGAATCTCCACTATAGCTACTGCTCCCTGTCTCGAGCCGATTATATCGAAGCTAGTTGGAACGAGCTCAAGAAGCTCTCTAGGTATCTTGTCCTTAAGTAGATCCTTCACACGAGCCATCGTTTCCCGTATCTGAGTTCTCCAGATATCTCAGTATTCCCATTCCCCTACTAGATTGACCAGGATGCTCGTCGTTCAGACTCTGCTTAACAACATCATCTATCTTTACCTGTCTCTCAACGATTTCCTCAGACTCAGAGTATGGAGTCTGCAGTATCTTTCTGATCAGGAATACTGTGCTCTCAGGAACCCCAACTCTAGTCCATAGTCTGACGTTTGTTAATGCGTTCTGCGGAGTCTTGAACTCCTCAAGGATCTTCTCAGCTCTCTTCTGACCTATCCCGGGAAGCGAAGCTAGAAACTGTACCTGAAGCTCTCTCAGGGTCAGACTCTTCTTAGTAACATATGTCTTTAATCCTCTCTTTTCCTTCTCTTGCTCCATCTTTGCTAGGTCATATATTAGATATGCTGTAGTGGACTTATCTCTACTGAAAAGCACAGTGACATTGAATCTCACTAGAAGAGATACGAGAGCGCCGAGAATGCAGTTCACGTTCATGTTTACATGCTTCTCTACTCTCCATAGATTGCCTTCAACTATTATTATCGGCTTCTCATATTTATCTCTGAGGTTCTTTGCCTGTTCAAAGAGTCTGCCGTCTATTATCGATTTTGCGAAGTCTCTCGCTGATTTTCTCTCGATAGCTACTCTCTCCGATACTATGTAGTCTCCTATTTCCAGCATTTTCTCCACAACAGTGGCTCCTAGTCTTCTAAGTTCTTTAATAACGTCTTGAGCTTTCCTATATTCTCTAGAGTCGACGTATACTATCGGCACCTCCTACCTCCACTTTATATATACGTTCAGGATTTAAAACATACAGCATCGTGGACGATAATAGTTATATACTTCGAAGAAGAGTGTCTTGGTTAGCAAATGTTAACCTACACAGACTCCGTAAAGATGATAGTCCTCGTGGACAACTACGCTGCAACACCTTCTCAAGTGCTCGCAGAGTGGGGTCTAAGCATATACGTCCAGGTAAGGTCCGAGGGGAGGACATACAACATCCTCTACGATACAGGTCAGACAGGTATAGTAGTAAACAATGCGGAGAGGCTCGGCGTGGATCTCTCTAAGATATCTCACATAGTTATAAGCCATGGACATTATGACCATACGGGTGGTCTTCTCAGCGTTCTCGAGAGAACTGGACGTGATGTCCACGTTATAGCTCACCCAGAGATCTTCTCTAAGAAGCTCGTTATAAGAGGAACGCTCAGATACATTGGAGCACCATTCACGAAGAGGGACCTAGAGGACAAGTGTAATCTCGTGTTAACGAGGGACCTTGTCCAGGTCTGTCCTGGTACATATTTCTCCGGTGAGGTGCTACGTTATGGATATCCGGAGTACACACCTGACATGTATGTTGCTCGTGACGATGGTAGACTGATAAGAGACTCCATGCCAGATGATGCTGCCTTGATAATAAATGTGAGAGATAAGGGCCTAGTAATAGTGACAGGATGCGGGCACTCAGGAATACTAAACATATTAGAGTACGCTACATCAGTAACAGGAATCAGAAAAGTGTACGCTATAGTGGGAGGGCTTCACCAGGAGAAGGAGACTCCAGAGAGAGTTAGAGAGCTGTGCGAGATGCTTAGAAAGAGGGATATCAAGCTCATAATGCCGCTTCACTGTACGGGAATAAGAGCGCTACATGTGTTCCTCAGCGAGATTCCAGATAGGACTATCATAGGAGGAGCCGGCTCCATAATAGAGATATAGTCCACAACGTCAAGCCACCTCATCAGGATAATCATGATCAACCGTAACGTAGTCGCAGGACTCTGCAGAACATTGCTAACATTTGTCTACGTAATGTATGCGACCTGTGGAGCCTCAGCGCTGATATGCATTTACTCCCACATGATTCAACAGCTGTATCTTATAGCAGAGACAGCACTAGCATTACTACCGATCCTCATAATCCTTCAAGTTTTATCAAAGATACTTAGCGAGTACTCGATATCCACCTACATAGAGGCAGTATACATAGTAACACTGACCTGGATACTCTCTGCCCTGATAGCAACTATCCCCTTCATTCTATCACACATAGACTTTCTAGACGCCTTCTTTGAGTGTGTGAGCGGGCTCACAGGGACAGGTCTAACAGTTATGAAGAACGTTGCCGCACTTCCAATTCTTCTGAAGCTGTGGAGAGCGGTGTTGCAGTGGGTTGGAGAGATAGGTATAGTTGTCGTGTTTATAGTGTTCTTAGCTAGGCCTGGTTCACCAATAACGTATCTCTATCTTGCTGAAGGTAGAGAGAGAATTGAGGTTACGATATGGAGAACAACTAAGATAATGGTTAGAATATACGTGTTGTATACTATCATATGTGCTATACTGTACTTCATATCTGGAATAGATCTATTCAACTCTGTGTGTATGGCTATGACTACCATAGCCACTGGAGGATTCACAAACTATAATGTTCCTCTTCTTAACATAATATCGCATATAAAGTTCCCGCTTCTCTTCTATGTTGCATGTATTATAATGATGATGCTTGGAGCCATGAACTTTAGAGATCACGCTAGACTCTTCACGGGACGCTTCAGAGAGGCCTTCTCACCTGAGCTTCGAGCATTTCTTGTGGTCACTGCCGTTCTCTCTGTCCTGACTGTTCTCTCATACATGTTCTTCGACAGATATAGTCTAAGCAGTGCTCTGTTTCTAGGATTGTTTCACGAGATCTCTGCATTAACTACGACTGGGTTCCAGCTTACTGGACTTAGAAACCTGTCTCCTATCACTAAGATCTTATTAGTGACTGCAATGGTCATAGGAGGATGTACATGCTCAACAGCGGGCGGTATTAAGATATTTAGGCTCACGGTCCTCTTCAAGGCTGTTGGATGGAACATTGAGGAGGCGATAAAGCCTCCCGGTACTCTGATAAGGAGGACTATAGGACCTATAAAGCTTGAGGACAAGGATATTAACAGGATCCTACTGTTCGTGCTTCTCTACATATTCATACTTTTCATAAGTGCGACAATAGTGACTGCATGTGGACATAGTTTCATAAACTCACTGTTTGAGTGTGCATCAGCGTTAGGATGTGTTGGACTTAGCGTGGGCATAACTAGTGCATCAGCATCACCAATATGTAAGATAATACTTATCATAGACATGCTCTCAGGAAGACTTGAGATAATGCCATGGCTGACACTTCTATCCGTGGCTATATCAAGACTGAGGGTGGAGAGAAAGAAACTTAAGACCACACTCACAGAGAGACTTACAGAGTAGGGCGATTAAATGAAGGTTCTAATCTTCGGTGCAAATAGAATAACGAGTGAGCTAGCGAAGAAGCTGTCGCAGAAGGGGCATGAGGTAGTTGTGGTAGGTAAGGACAAGACCATGTGCGATAAGATTCTAACAGAGACGGACGTGGAGGTCATAGTAGGAGACTACACGGACCTAGAGTTCCTGGAGCAGACCATAGATATGAAGGCCTCAGACGTGGTCGTAGTAGCAACAGAGACAGACGAGACAAACGTGCTCCTATCCGTCCTCAGCAAGTGCCTCGGAGCAAGAAGAATACTCACAATGCTCTCAGACAGCAAGGTAGCCAAGGCTCTGAGAAGCATGAACATAGAGGTGCTAGAGTTCTCTAACACTCTCGCAAGCCTGTTAGAATCGCTTGTGGAGGGAAGAAAGGACATGGTAGACATAGTTGAGTCAACAGGAACAGAATACAAACTTGTATCATACGTAGTCTCCGAAGGAGACAAGTGCGTAGGAAAGAAAGTGAGCGAGCTGAAGCTACCTAAGGGAGTGAAGGTCATAGCAATATTTGAGAAAGACGAGCTAAAGACAGACATAAATGGCGCAGTAATAAAGCCAGGAATGGTACTCATAATGCTCGCGAGAAAAGACATCGCAAAACACTTGAAGGACCTACTAAAGAACGGTGCCGAGATAGAGGAGGAAGAACTACAGGAATAATCAGACAATCAAGCCATCATCACAGGTCAGACGTTCCCACGATCATCACATGTAAAGGATAATAGAGCTCAGACGGGTTCGTTATCAGCACTCTAAAACTAAGCGACAGAGCGCTCATCACACAGGACATAATTAAATAAAAGGGATTTTAAAACCTAAAACCTGTAGATAGAGAGGGCCCGTAGCTCAGCCAGGACAGAGAGCGCCGGCCCCCGGAGCCGGAGGCCCCGGGTTCAAATCCCGGCGGGCCCGCCAGAACATATCTGAACGTGAAACGGACACACTACCTTTAATACCTTCCCAGCACTAGTATCTGTGACCATGAAGCTATGACAGAGAGACTAGTAGAGTTCGCCATGTGTGGAAGAGAAGGTAAGGAGTGCCGTCCATACAAGCTCACTGCACCTATAGAGGTTCAGAAGATTCTTCTCTCAATAAACTCTGAGCCAGCAAGTGCCGAATACATCGCTAGGAGACTAGGGATCTCAGTAAATGATGTTATGAGACATATTGAGAAGCTTCTACGGTGCGGTCTAGTGAGAGAGGAGGATGGCAGGTTTAGACCAGGTTTCGCAATATTTACCGTCAAAGATCAGGAGATTCTCCTACCTCTAATATATGAGCTCACTAGTGATGTTGTTCATGTTGTTGAGCAATGGTTGCCTGAGATCCGTAGAGTTATAGATAATTTAGCTATGGTGAAGAGAGGTCTACAATTTAGAGATTTGGAGTATATTGTTGTTGGAGCTCTAACGTTGGACTATGAGGGTCTAGAAGTACTGTCTGAGGAAGGCCTAATCATAAAGTCGAGAAAGATGCTTGGAGATGGCGAGTATATCTTTGTAGGATTCGAGAAAGGACCTCTCAATCCTAGAGCGATCCCAATATGGGGTCATGGATCCATCTTCGGGAAGTACTGGTTCAATACTCACGGTAACATTCCACCTACAGGGATAAGACTAGCATTTCCAGATCTAGCATGGCTCTGGGATGCACAGGGAGTGGAGTCGAACATAGTGGATAACAGGATGATAGAGATAGGAATGATAATGGAGACACTAGCAGAAGAAGATCTATCTTTTAGAGACTTAGAAGAAAAGCTTAACATCGATCCCTCATATCTAACGCTAGATCTCACATTATTATTATCGATCAGGTACATAGCACTACTAGATATGAGGAAATACAGGATCAACATACCAGTACTTACAGATGATGACTACGCTTCACTTAGAGATCTATCTAGAAAAGTTTTGAGAAATATAGCTCAAATATTTAGATCAAAGTTTGAAAAGATAAGAGAAACCTATAATAAGACTACGCCAGCAAGGAACGCTGTACCTCTTGAAGAAGCATTTAACCAGATCTATCATATCATATTTGGGAGAGCGTTAAACGAGCTAGTGAGAAGAAACATGATAGCTGGTCCTAGCGAGAGGCCGGATGGTGGTAAGTACTCTGCGTTCATTATAGTACTAGAATGAGAAATGTCTAGTCTTCTCTCAACATTGTACGTATATGTTCAATAAGTTTCTTTACCCTTGGTAATGCTTCTCTTACATCTTCATCTGTGCACCAGTTCTCGTAGAAGCACGTATGCAATCCATGTGCGTGCATCCATGCATCTTGAATCCATTCTCCAAGTTCTCTCTTTAGAACATTCTTATACTCCCATAACTCTCTATGAGACTTAACGATCTTTCCCTCTCTCCATGCTACATAAGCCTTCACTGCAAGTGCAGTAGCTCCCCATAGCTTCTCTGCTACCTGTAATATACTTCCTCTCTCAAGCTCCTTCTCGGCCTGATCTACAAGCTCCTCGGCTACTCTTATATACTCTAGAGCCCTCTTGTGGCGATCACTGTTGGTTAATGCGGTCTCAAGGATGTACTCTTCAACGGTTAGGTCATACTTCTCTGCCTCTCTTCTAACGATCTCATATAGTCTTTGAGGAATTGCGTAAGGCATTAATCTGTTTGAGATTAGCTTATTAATAAGGTCTCTCCATAGTGAGCATATGGTGATGATTGCTTCGCCCTGCCTGAGAAGATGAGGAGGTCAGGGTTATCTGATCAGCATGTAGCCAACGTAATCATCCTGTCATCGAAGGCCAAGCTCATCATCAGCTGTATCTGGGGGTTCTATTTAAAATGTTCTTCCAGGTTTCGTGTTGAAATATCCTCATATAGGTTCTGTGTAGTGGTTTCATTACAGGTAAACATTAATAATATCTCTCTAACATAGTAAGGAGCGTATGAGCAACAAGAGGCTACGTGTCCTCATAAAGGGCCAGACACCGCCCGGCTTTAAGCCACAGGTACGTGCGTACGCTGTCAAGAGAGGGTTGAAAGGATTCTGCGCAGAGACACCTGACAAGTCCGCAATAGAGATAGTCGCAGAGGGACCTGAGCCAGCTCTCAAGCAGTTCCTAGAGCAGGACCTGCCAGCAATACTTAAGGGAGCTAAGGTGGAGATGACGGTCGAGTGGGGAGAACCAACAGGAAAGTACAAGTCGTTCAGACTTGACAGATACGAGGAGGAGATGGCGTAGGTCACTACTATCTTCTCCTGCCTCTTGTGGTAACCTTGACCTCCTCTTTTGGAAGCTCAACGTTAAGTATCTTCTCTATAGTCTCCACAGTGTACCCATGTCTTACCAGGTAGTCTATGAACTTTCTAGCAAACTCTCTATCATGCTTTATTAGAAACCTTATCAGTGGGAGATACTCTGTAGTTATTGTTCTTGAGCTCTCGTGAAGTGTTAGTCTTAATCTGTTTATGAATGCCTCTCTCTGTTCTCTAAGCTCCTTGGTTCTCGAAAGTATTAGCAGCTTCTGGGGGAACTGGAACCTTATGAATCTAGGAAGCGAGGGCTTATTCTTCACTAGAGCAATACCTCCCACCATGAGCTCAGTCATGTATGGTAGAAGCTCCCATTCCTGTGTTCTAAGTATCCTCCCTCTAAACACGTCGGCCATTGACAGATTATCGTAAGCATCAGCCATAGCTGTAGGGTACTTCTCATAAACAACAGCAACATTCTCAGCAGCCCACGGAAAGAATGCTTCCCAGTCAAAGCTTGGTAGAAACGTTATCTGACGAACCTCATCCATCCTCCGTATCCTGAAAGCCCTATCAAGTATCCTATACATATCGTACTGATGCGCTCTATCAGACAGACGTAGCACATCCTCCTTGGTTAGAACCTTCTTTCCCTGAGCAACACTCTGAAGATCATTTATGGCTGCTCGAAGATCGCCACCAGACGCTCTAGCTATCAGTCTCAGAGCATCCTCCTCACATTTTATACCCTCAGCATTACAGATCCTCCTCAATACCAGAACTATGTCGTCCTCACTCAGAGGCTTTATCTGTATGACCTCTGCAATCTCTCTCAACTGTTTGAACTTTGGATCCCATGGGTTATTAGCAGTCATTATTATAGGCCACCTAGTCTCCTGAACGAGCTCTATAATGGCTGAGAGCCCACCAGCATCCTCTCTAGCATGAAGACCGTCAACCTCGTCGAGAAGTATGAGACGTCCCCTAAAGCCGAACAGGGAGGCCTCCTTCATAGCTTTACCAATTATCTGACGCAGCCTCTCACCCGTACGTACGTCACTAGCATTCAGCTCAAGAACCTCTAGACCAAACTCGTTAGCAACAGCATGAGCTAGAGTAGTCTTACCCACGCCTGGAGGACCCACAAGAAGTATAGCCTTCTTCTCAGGGATCTTGCCGCTCAGCCACTGCTTTATCCACTCGACAACTCTTCTCTTAGCCTCCTCAATATCCACGATCTCGCTGAGTCTCCTAGGACGATACTTCTCGACCCAGAGAACTGGTCGAGTCTGGCTCATCTGGTCTCTCTACCTAAGATAGGATGTGTAGAATATAAAAGCAGTCTCCTGGTGCGGGGGGTGGGATTTGAACCCACGCAGGCCTGCGCCAGCGGGACCTGAACCCGCCCCCTTTGGCCAGGCTCGGGCACCCCCGCTATGTCCTAGAATTGTGACTCATGTGGGCTATTTAAGAGTTTCTTCTCACCTGCTTAAGGTAAGCTTCTCTATACGTGCCCTCATCTTGATCTCCGCATGTGTGCACTATGTTTCAATTCTGGATAACAGTACTGTGATATGAGCCTAAGAATACACTCCTTAACCTTCCTAAGCGTGGGTCTGTTCCGCGGCTTGAAGCTAAGCATCTCTCTTATAAGTCTCTCAAGCTCTCTTATACCTACGGGAACCTCAACATTCTTACATATCTCCTCATACTCGTACACGTTAGATACACCCCAGAAAGGATTGAAACCCATTAGACACTCGCACATTATCACGCCAAGCGAGAACACGTCAGACCTTTGGCCTGGCTTCTCAATATATATGAACTGTTCGGGCGCTGAGTATCCTAATGTCCCTCCAGGAAGCTCTTTCGACTTGCTCCGTGATGTTCGACTATACGTTATTAGACGCGCGATGTTGAAGTCGCTTATCTTCAGTACACCGTCTCTGAACAGTATGTTCTCAGGTTTCAGATCACCATGATACATTAGACCTCTATTATATGCGTACTCTAGTGCAGATATTATCTGATAGCTCATTATGAGAACACTCTCGATCGGAAGTCTACCGACACTGCTTAGTATGTTCCTGAGACTACCATTATTGCAGAACTCAAACACCAGGTATGGAAAAGGTCTCTCGTCCCATCTTAAGAGCCTGACTATGTGAACATGCTTAAGCTCAGATATTATCTCAGCCTCCTTAAAGAAGCCTTGTCTAGCAGGCGGAATGAAATATCCGTAGCCTCCAAACACCAGTGGGGTAGCCTCGTAAGGTATCTTCAACACAACATCCTCATTGGTCTCCGAATCTCTACAGAGTAGCGCGACGCCGAACCCACCGGCTCCAAGAACACCATAACAACTATATCTGTCAAATACTGTATCTATCTGCTGATAGATAGGGGCTAGATATGCCTTAGCGAGCTTGAGCTCTCTGCCAACAATAATGTCCTCCGTCACTGCAGCTCTCTCAAATAGTCTATGAAGATCGACTATATACATTACCCATCTAAGCCTACCACTCTGTCTCAAGTTGCTCACAACATATACAGCTCCATCTCTAGCACATGCTCTTCCTGTTAGACCAGCATCCCAAGCAAGGTCCCGGCTCAGATCTATCTTATCTATCCTGTTAAAATCCGCGTCAAGTATGTAGAGCACATGTGAGCCTCTGTTCGAGAGTCTTGAGAGAAGGAAGAGCATGTTCCTGTAATATGTTATGCAGATGTTCCTATGATATTCAGAATCTATGTCGAGAAATCTTGCTCTCTTAATTAACGTTCCATCAGGCCTAAACTTGAGAAGCTCGCCCTCTGTAACAACATACGCATTCCCATTACTGTCAAAGCATATATCATACGCATAGGGGAGATAGATCTCGGAGGAGAGCTCGCGCACAGTCGATAGAGAGCTGTCTAGGACGGATAGAAACAGTGTGTTGTTCTGTGAGGCACCTGCAGCCCAGACCTGACCTGTCACAGGGTTGACCCCGATCCTGTAGATCATGGCAGGTACCTGAACCATGCTGAGAGTACGTAACATGCCGTCTAGAGCCATGAGAAAGCCCTCGCCACCTGCAATCACTGTATTTCCTATTGTAGTGAGAGTTAAGATATGTGGAGTCTCCACCTCTCCCAGAGGATTTAAGTCGAAATCAAACATAAACACTTTTCGACCTTTTCCTAGACCAGCTGCATAAAGTGCGAAATAGTTCCCGGTGATGTCTCGAAACTCGATGACGTCGCTATGCTGAGTCCCCACCACGTTGCCGCTACGGTTATCTATCTTCCATATGAATCCCTCAGATACTCTTCTTCCTGCTATAAACACGTGGTTAGCATGTACGTATAGAGAGCTTGCAGAACATCCTAGGTCTCCTAGAATGATCCTGCCATAATCTGTGCTGATGGCTCTGGCTCCATGAGGTGGAATATGTGAAGATCTCATAAAGAGTATCTTATCTTGTCTTACTTTTTTATTTCATGTCTATATAAGTACCTTCGAGATAATGTATAAGCGTATCGTCAATCATTGTGCAAATACTGCCATAAACGTTCGTCTCTGTCTCATCGGTTTTGCCGGTCATCATCTTTGTCAGCCCACTGGCTTTCTAATCATCCTAGAGTAGTATCTTGATAGTTCTTTATATGTGTTGTCTCATATCTTACATATCAGTCCGTCAGGCTCGCAGTTACACTGTATCTCCTGCTCATCTCCTGTATAATCTGTGATGAAGCATCTGCATGATGTTGCTAGTATAGGTATGTTATCTCTTCCATATAGGTTCTTGAAGAACTTCCATTTGTATCCTCTGACTCTCCTGTCCCAGAAGTTTGCTGCTGAGCATAGTCTAGACATGTATATGCAGTGTGGTAGTTCTATGTTGGGATTCTCTTCTATTGGCTTAATGTAGTACCCCTCTGATACAGATCCATCAGGATAATATACGTCCTCTATATAATAGTACTCCAGCTTCTCCACATCATATATCTGTAGAATTCTCTCAAGCTCTTCTTGCGAGTCAACCTCCACTACTGCTCCCCACACCTCATCTGTTCTAAGTCCAGTATGTTCTAACGTTAGTATTAGTCCAAACTTGCTGTTTCTTGCTCTGAATATTCTTTTAAATCCGACTATGTAGGCTGGCCATATTTTCTGATCTACAAGCTTCTGAGCTGTTCGAAGGCTGGGATCCTCGTAGAGCAGCCATGACACGAGAGAAGGATCGCAGAGTATGTCATACACATACAGGTATAGTGGAGGCTCAAGTTTGTCTACTCTGGAGATTCTTGTCATCTTGTAGAAGAGACCTCGCTCCTATTATTTTTAACCTACGGCTTCTCCTCTACTCGACAGGTTGCTCTGTCTTTCCGAGAGCCTTTCTGACTGTCTTCCCGTTTGGGCATTTGAAGAGACCGATTATGACACCTTTCCTCCCCTTTGGGGCCAGTACCCATGCCTTTACTGGCTTTAATTTGAGTATCTGGCCATCACAGTCTACCTCGTATTCACGTTCTAGGTATGGTGTCAAATCGATAGGCACGATTATCTATCAATGTCTTACCATATAAATCCATCTCGTTATTTACAGGATAAGAATGGTTAAGATAGTTCTCTTCTATCGTTAGTTATCGTTATCTTCAGCATTCTTACAACCTTGTACCGATCGAGATATTTCTCTTTCCTCCTGAGTTAGAACTTGCTTGATATTCTGTACTTGTGTACTATGTCCTTAGCTTTCTCTCTCCTCTCACGCAGGTCGTGTAAGAATCTTATAATATGTTCGTAGAGCATCCTCTTGCATTCACCACATATCAGCCTTCCCGACCTACAGTCCTCATATATTCTACGAACAGTATCATCATCAGGAACGTAGGCCATGAAGTACCTGTACACGACACATATCTCAGGATTACCTCCAAGCTTTCTCTGGAGCTCCTTTGTTGGCTGACCTCCTGTGAACGCGTTCATTATCTTCCTTCTCACGGTCTCGTCGTCATCGTTTATGTAGATCGCCGTCTCAGGGCGAGAGGCACTCATCTTCTCCTCACCCGTGAGCGCTGGTACGAACTTACAGTATAACGTACATGGCTTAGGATAACCTAACCTATCTGCTATGTCCCTAGCAAGCCTGAAATATGGGTCCTGATCTATTCCTGCAGGTATCAGAACTGGAGCATCCTCCTTATAGAGATCAGTAGGCAGAAAAGCTACAGAGATCTGCAATGTTGGAAAGAACGCAGCCCCCACGTTCGTCGAGTCAGTGAACCCGAAGGTATGTTTAACAGTAGATAAGGTCAGACATTTAGCAACTTTCACAGCTATCCTGTACAGATAGTGAATATCCTCCGTATCTATTATCAGATGAAGCTGATCAGGCCTGAACCCCAGAGCTATGAGAGTTAGAGCGTTATCATACGCGTATCTGTTAGCAACCTCTAGTGGAAGGTCCCTAACGAGAAACTTCTCATCGTCAGTCATCTCGAAGAAGAGCTCAACACCGAACTTATCACATAACCATTTTGTAAACATCCAGGGAAGTATATGACCGAGATGCAGATCTGCGCTAGGTCCTCTCCCAGTATATAGTGCCCACCTCTGCTTTCTCTCTATTCTCTCTATTATTGTCTCTAGACCCCTATGAGCATAGAAGAACCCTCTTCTCAGAAGATGATGACTATCTCCTGCAAGTCTCTCTATTCTTCTTATATCCTCATCTGTGAGTAATTTTACTCCAAACTGCTCTGCA
The DNA here is from genome assembly GCA_013153275.1 of Thermoproteota archaeon. Classification (GTDB taxonomy): domain Archaea; phylum Thermoproteota; class Thermoprotei; order Thermoproteales; family Thermocladiaceae; genus JAADER01. The sequence goes on along the minus strand of JAADER010000046.1, from coordinate 21,028 downwards.
AGCTTCCTGTAGTCAACCCTGCCCTTAACCTCCCATGGAGTGACTGTGAAGGTCTGGTCCTGTGCCACAATAGGTATCCCTCTAGTTCTATGCGAGCTCGTATTTAAGTGATTCTACTCTTCGAGAACATTCAAGATCTCTCTCATAATCTTGTCGAAATTCTTTATAAATTCTCTATAGGTTACAATGTTGCTTAGTTCAATAGGTTTGAAATCAAACGATCTCAGGAACTCTCTCTCAAGCATTCCTATCAGATTGACAAGCCTCAGCTTTCCGATCATGAGAGCCTCGTTTGCTAGCTGGACAAGCGTGTTGAGAGATTCCTCTCTAACTATCCATTCACCGTCTATGATTAATGGTGCATCTATTCTATCGTCTGCCTGTACTTCTATAACGACTTCACCATAATCTCTTATAGATATTATCCCACTATGCTTGAATCCTATGTTCTGAGCTATTTTAAGCAGTTTTATTGCTACGTCAATAGATCTTGCTGAGAAGTGTATTATGGGAGCTCTAGTGAGAAGCCATGCATTCCTGGGAGAACAAGCTTTCAATTTATCAAGTACCTCGCCAGTCACGACAGGCCTATGCCACTTCGCTATGAACCTAAACTCATGCGTACTCTTTACCAAACTTAGGCGAGGAGCTTCAGCAAGAATTATTCTCCCACTACAGCTACTTGTAGTGAACACATCTCTACACTCTCTGTTAAATCTAAACAGGAAATCTTTAATATCAAAATCTACTAGACCCTTCTCAGCCTCCTCGACAAGTCTCCTATAGAATGACTCACGTCTCTGCTCTATCGTGCTCACAGTAACATTTATACATCAAGGAGATATAAATAAGATATACCTGATGCAGAAGACATACATAGACGCTAACCTTTATGATAAGGTATTTGAGGATTTCTCCGAAGAGGATGCTCAATATATAGAGGATCTTCTACATAAGTTTAGAGAACAGACATATAGAGAGCTGTTACGAGCACTAGATGTAGGATGTGGAACAGGTAGAGTAGGAAGATACCTTAACAAGAGGATTCACGTCATAGGTCTCGATGTTGATCTAAACATGCTTAAGGTAGCAAAAAAGATGATCGACGTCATATGTTGTGATATCACTATGCTTCCCATAAGAGACTCGTCGATAGACATGGCATGGTCCTGGTTAGCAACGTTGAATTATCTCGATAAAGAAGATCTGAAGAAACACATATACGACATTCATAGAGTACTGAGAAAGTATTCAATATATATTTTAGATGTTGTTATAGAGAGATTCAGGAAAGATCCTTATGAGGAGTATTGGAAATTTAGATATGATAATGGTGACTGCCTGTTCAGATACTCTGTAACGAGACTCAGAGGATCAGCCTGGCTAGAGCTGTTCTCCATACATTGTGGAGCCACTATCCTAGCCAGGTCATTTATAACCTACACGCATAGCATGAGTATTCTTTCGAAGATCACTGATGACTTGTTTACCATGGCTGTCCTGAGACCGTTCACCTTTAATCTAACAGATGACTTCTCTGGAAGATGTGTCGTGATTCTTCTTAAGGTATAGTCTGAAGAAACCGTTTTATAAAATTGTTACCTAGTCTATGTTGTATGAAGCTGATTGGAAATTTGACTAAGAAGGACAACCTATGGATATTACAGATCCCGAGACCTGTGCTTAAAGTTGCTGAGCTCAATGGAGTAAAGATAAGTAGTAAGGTGAGGATCCGAATACGTATATTAGATAGTGATAATTCAGGTATTGAAACGGACGCCAAAGTTCAGACATATGGAGGAGACATCTGCTACCTGATAATTCCTCAACATGTAGCTCAGTCTCTCAGAAACAGGAGAGGAGAGGTCGTGTTTGAGGTTCTTGAGTGAGAGATGTCGATTAAGTTTGAGTATGAGAGAATATTTAGGGAGAAAGCACCACTAGTGTGTTGGTGCCCATCGTGCAATGTCCCGCTCATGAGAGACAGAACATGCGAAATATGTGGAGAACATGGTATAGTAGTGAGAGGAATAGCATACCCAAGAGACATAAGGTACTGTTTTGAGAATGATAAGAGAGTAATCATAGATGCCATAGAGGAGACCTATAAGATACCTAGAGGAGAGATAGAGAGCACTCTCTTATCTACCGATGAGGTAGTGCTTCTGAATAAGGTGCAACATGTAGATGCTGCTGACGAGGTCATATGTAGAGGGAGAGTTATCGGTATACGGTACTTTGATATTAGTAAAAGGAGATGGATGTTTAGATTTGACTATGCTGGAATAAAAATAGCTGTCGATAACAGGCTAGGATACTATGCGGTGCTGGATAGGAGAAGCGTAGACTCTGGTGACTATGTCGATAGGAGAACCCTGGTCGAGGGTACTCTGCCTGACGATGAGGATATATATGTACCTTTCAAACTTAGAGATAGAGAAGTGTATGGTCTTCTTCAGATTAGGGGATCAAAGTTCAGAATTATAAAGGTGCTTAGAGGCATAAGCCTCTGCGAGGCAGATCGCTCCTCTGGAGACATTATCAAGGTTCTTAAAGCGAATTTAAGTAGAATTGAGAGACTTGAAGCTCTCTCTAGATCGGTTCTCTCTAAGATGCTTAGCAAGTATAGAGGCCACACGTTCATAGTCACAGTCTCAGGAGGAAAGGATAGTACGGTCTCTCTATATCTCGCTCATCTCTGTGGAATAAGGAACTTCATATATTGTGATACAGGTTTCGAGTTTCCTGAAACGAAAGATGTTATAAATAGTCTTATGAGTATAGTACCTATCGATATTGTAGAAGCTAGTAGAGACATGTTTGAGAAGATGTTCGATGTTCTAGGTCCTCCCGCAAGGGACTTCAGATGGTGTACTCAGGTATGTAAGCTAGAGCCCTTGAAGAGGTATCTCAGGAACTGGACTGGCCAGAAAATCGTGAGCGTCACCGGTCAGAGATTATTTGAGTCTCCTCAGAGAGCACTTGCAGGTTACGAGAAGGATGTCTATGGAACTAACCCTGCAGATGTCATCGTGTCTCCACTTTATGACTGGACTGCGCTTGAGGTGGAGCTCTATATAGAATATAGGAAGCTTCCTCTAAATAGATTATATGTGTATGGATTCGAGAGAGTTGGATGTTACATATGTCCTACATTGAGATGCGCAGAGATAGAGATCATTAAGAAAGTCCATCCAGAGGTCTGGTCATGGTGGTTCGATAGATTGAAAAGGTATAGAAGAAAGATAAATGCCCCAGATGTGTGGTTGAGGTATGATCTATGGAGGTGGAGGTTCGAGCTCCCTGGAGATCTCAGGAACTATCTGAAGCGAATTGGAGTATCTATCGATGTTGCCTCTCTCACAAATCCTGTATGTACGGTGATAAGAGTCGATATTAATAGAGAGAATCTTGAAACTATAATTGAGGCTTTTCCAACGTTTATGAGAAAAATAGATATCAAGAGATTTCTAGATGTTGCTCCGATAATATCGAGAGAGTGCTATGCTACTAGTGAAGATACCTTGAAAATATATACTAGACACTCTGTAATAACTATAAACGCTAGTGGACGTATAAGAGTATGGTCAAGAGATTTTGAGATATGTAAGAACCTCATGGAGCTCACTATCAAGCTGATATATATGTCTCATAGATGTGTCAGATGCGGTGAATGTGAAGAGTCATGTCCAGCTAAGGTTATTAAGGTGACAGATCACCCAGTAGTAACAAACATGTATGAATGTGATCAGTGTAGAGAGTGTGTCAGGAACTGCATGTTAGCTAAATATGTTGGGATATCTACCAGCAGAGAGATAGAGGGTAGAGTAGCATAATGCCGCTCTTATCTTCAGGACTGGTAATAGAGACGGAGAGATATGGGAGGCTTCTACTCATCGCTGACACTCATGTAGGATATGAGGTTGAGCTACTTATGAAGGGGGTGAGAGTTCCTAGACAGACAAGGAGGATGATAGATCATTATGCTGATCTAGTCGATAAGGAGAGAGCTGAGAGTCTAGCAATAGTTGGAGATATCAAACATGAGATAGCTACCGCAGTAGAGACGTATAGAGATGTAGAGCTCTTCGTGTCCGAGCTTGCAGAGAGAGTTGAAAGACTTCTTCTTCTCCAAGGTAACCACGATGGAAGTCTAGACAAGATAGTCGAGAAGCTGTCTCTCAGAAACGTGGAGTTCTATGACTCTAGAGGAACATTGATACGTACAAGAGATGGTAAGAACGTACTCCTCATACATGGAAACGCGAAACCTAGGATAGAACATTTGATAAAGGCTGACTACATAGTTATGGGACATACTCACCCTGCAGTAACTATAAGAGACGTTGTTGGATATACTGTGAGAGAAGCCGTCATAGTGAGAGCAGAGCTGTCTAGATGCGAGGTTCTGAGCAGCATGTTCAGGAAGGAGGAGGAGCTGAAGAAGCTCGGTCTCGAGGCTGAGAACCTTAGTGACACTATGGTACTTGTGATACTTCCATGTGCTAATATGCTCATAACCGGGACCGATGTGACTAGAACCCTGCTTCAGAGGTCTGGGAAGACCATACTTACGTATTTCAGATTATGGGAGAAAATAGACAAGATAGAGATCTATCTTCCAGATCTGACATATCTAGGAACTCTCAAAGAGCTTCTCGAGCTTGAGAAGATAGTTGAGACTCGTGAGAAAGTTGACTGGGACTTTCTGTAGTGTTTTTAACTCCCTAACTCAGATATAGGTCATGGCGACGAGAAGTAGCGAGGAGCTTAAGAAGGATCTTGAGGAGCTCATAGCAAAGCTACTAGTACTCACAGTAGATACCTACGAGAACTTTTTCAACATCATCGTCGAGTTCCTTAGAAAGGTCTCGCCAATACCCTTAGTAATACCTCAGATAGTTCTACCAGAGGATCTGAAGAGAAAGAAGGCCGAGGATCTCGCGAGAATACTTGCAAGCCTCATAGTCGCACCTCTGAATCCTCAACAGGTTCTCAAGATAGTGGAGGAGGTCTCGAGAAAAGTTGAAGAGTTGAAAAAGAAGTACCTGGAGACAGGTACCAGATAAGTCTACTATGGCTAAGGATGATGAGAATTAGCCCCAGGCGAATAGGTGAAGAGTATCCCCCTCAGCTGACTCCAACATAGTTACAGTATATCTCCACTAGCTCCTTAAGAACCTCCTCCATTGATGGTCTCATAGTTGGGTCGACCTCGAGCATCCTAACAGCAAGCTCTCTCAGCTCTATTGGCCTCAGATTTATGAGACGTCTCCTCAGATCGCTCTCAGTCATCTTCAATCTCTCTTCACCGTCTATGGTGTCTCCTATGGTCAGCGCGAGGAGAACGTTAGCTAGCTGGTAGACGTCTAACCTGTCCTCCATACCTAGCTGACAGCTCTTAGCTCTGAGATCACTCATCAGCTGTTCTGGAGCGCAGTAGCCTCTTGTGCATGCTATAGCAAAATGATACGATGACGATAATAGTTTACTCACTGTGTTGAAGTCTCCTATCTTTGCTGTCCCGTTCACTATGAGTATGTTTCCAAGCTTTATGTCTCCGTGTATTATACCTCTCTTATGTATGTATCTCAGAGCATCTGCGACCTGTATAAGCACTGTCAGCAGATCCTCTAGACTTGGCGCCCATCTTTGAGATCTCTGATATGATAGTGATAACCCATCAGCAAACTCATATAATATAGCTGGAACCTGGAGGGAGTAATCTACGAGCTTTATGATGCACGGATGAGAGAGACCCTTCAGTATCTCTATCTCTCTCCTTATCTTATCCACCACAGTATCATCAATGCTTGCCGTCTGTGAGTACGAGCTCTCCAGGCTCTCTAGACTCAATGTTCTAGGTATCTTAAGTGCATATCTCTCACCACTCTGGGTCACACAGAGGTAAACCTTGCTCCAGGCTCCCTCACCTATCAGGTAGCAGACTGACCCGCTGAGGTTTATAGAGAAACCAGGTATGTTATGTGATAGCTTCACATACGAGAAAACACCGTATCTGATACTTGCCGGCACATAGTAGGATATCCTCTTGTTAAGAACCTTGATAACTATATCATACATGTTTGTTCTACGGCCACTCACTAGAACAGTCCTGTTACTTGTAGGATAATCTTGAGGAAGCGTCACTCTGTTTTCTCTTCTCTCAGGTATGTATGTTCTAGGTCTCACATTCTGAGCGTACCTTGGTCTAGGTCTTGGTGGAGGTGAGGGCTTGGAGAACCGTCGAATAAGTGACACCACTAGCGAGACTATGAACGCAATGAATAGGAAGAGGATGATGGCTGACAGAAAAGAGGCCATGACGTCTGCTAGAGGCTTGAAAGGTGGAGGCGCTGCTCCAAGTATCCCAACGATAATTAGTAGAAATATTATTGCACCTATGAGTTTGCTAAGTCTCATACTTCTAGACTATTTTAAACGAGATCTTTATATACGTAACCTCGCTTAGCCACATATGTCTAAAATATCTCTATATTATACCACAACCATCATGATCGCTCTCTATCAGGAGAAGCACAACTATACTAGGTAAGCTATAAAACATGGACAAGAGTCATAGAACTGTGAACCTCAAACTCATGACACGTGAGCTCTGGATAATGTTCATGGACATAATAGGCCCTCTAGCAATGTCAGAGCCAGCTCCCATAGATGCGATCTATGGAAAGCTTCTAGCAGAGAAAGATAGACTGAACCTAGACCTATCCTACGGCCAGTTTCTCAAGGTTCTGGAAGAGATGGAGAGAAGAGGCATAATAAGGACGATAAAGAAGGACGACAAGACGTATATAGCATTGACAGACGAGGCAAGATACTTCCTCATAACGTACAGCCCCGCCTGGATAGGATTATAGATAGATTACCCTAGCACCAGAATTGTCGGCACGTACCATATGAGCCCAGAATCCACACTTCCTAAGCTCCTCTACACACTTTGAAGCGTGGTCTCTCGAGAGAGTAAAACCATACACCGTTGGACCCCAGGAGCTCTGACCAACACCTTTAAGACCAAGCTTCTTTAGAAGAGACACAAGCTCCTCAGAGCTTCCTGAAAAAATGCCTCCTTGAGCTTTCTCAAACATCTTACCTACAATAAGCTGAAGACGCTCAAGACCTCTACAGAATAGTTCAAAATCTCTCTCAACGATTGCAGGAACTATGATACTAAACACTTGAAATGATGCCTCATATACAAGCTCTATAGGACAGGAATATGCGAAGAGTGAATGCTCACGTCTCTCGTCAGGTCCTCTCCCCTCTCCTCTTGCTACAACTATGTACCATATTCTCGGAAACTCGAGTCTCATATATAGTTTAGGGAACTCTTCCACTTTTCTCTTCCCCATATCAATCACTAGTCCGCCATATGCGTGAGCGTAGGTTCCTACACCAGATATTTCTCCCCTTCCTAGAATCTGGGAGAGATACTCCATATTTTGAACGTCAATGTTCAGAAGAGAGAGAACCGCCCTAGCTATCGAGAGCTTGAGCTGCGTTGTTGATCCGAGCCCTACATGCTTTGGAGCTCTTGAAAGTATTCTCACGGATATATTTGATAGATCTATATCAAACACGTTTTCAAGACGTCTCAAGACCTCTATAATCTCAGGATCTTGTGACATATTTTCTGCGAACGACGCCTCTATAACTGTTCTTGGATGCTCTATTGCGAGACCTATGCACATATATGCTCTATCCTTCATAACGCGAAAAGGATTAATTATTCCAAAATGCAATCTAGAAGGTGAGGACACTATCACTCTCTTGCTCACACAGGGGAGTATGGCAGAGTAGGTTTAAATATTGATAACAATCTATAATCAAGGAGTGCCCGTATATCGATGCCCTACATGCGGTAGATATGTGACAGCACCAGAACACTGTGGCAGAAGATGCATATATTTAATGTCGGACGAGCAGAGAGAAGCGCTAAGCAGACTGATGAGCGCACTACTCAGACACATACCACATGAGGCAGGCCTAGTACTGGACGAGGAAGGGTTCGTAGAGTTAGAAGAGCTTGTACGAGCAATAAGGGAGAGATGGAGAAACAGAGACAGGTACAGATGGGTCACAGAGGATCACATCAGAGCAATAGTTGAGCTCGATCCACGTGGGAGGTTCGAGATAAGGAATGGAAAGATAAGGGCAACATATGGACACAGCATAAAGATAGATACAGCCTACCCAGAAGATAGAGAAGTAAAGATACTATATCACGGAACGGCAAGAGAAAACATACCATCAATACTCAGACAAGGAATAATAAGAGGAAGAAGACTCTACGTACACCTAACAACAAACATAGACGTAGCAAAAGAAATAGCAAGAAGACACAGCAAAAACATAGCAGTACTAGTCATAGACGCAGAATGCTTAAGAAAACACGGACACAGAATATACAGAGCAAGCCCAGTAATATACCTGACAGACTACGTACCGCCACAATGTATAAGACAGGTAATATCCTAACTATATTAGAAGAAACAAAAGCATTAACAAATCCTGACGAGATCATTAGAGGTTATCGTGATAAATTAATAACACATAAATATAAGGACAAATATGTTCTACATGTAATATTTGAGAGAAAAGAGAATATTATAATAATCATAACAGTATATAGAGCTAGAAGGAGTCGCTATGAAAGAAAGAGATAGATTCAAAGTAAAATACAGTATAGTAGAGATGTTGATATCTTAATTATAAAGTTTCGAGATAATAAGCCAGATCATGGAGAAGAGGTAGCTCCTGGAACAATTTTTCATTATAATAGTGAGGGAAATATTGCAGAAATAGAGATCCTCGATGCTACAGAGTTCATACAAAAGCTTTTAAGAATATATGCAGACTAAGGCCAATACCGGAATTCGTTTTCAGAATGTTTTAAGTAGTTATTCTGAACATGTATAGTGTTCCTGATCGAATGCTGAGCCTTATTTAATCGATAAATTTTAATGTTTCTAAAAGAACTATTTTATAGCTAACTTTAATAATGTATAATCTTTAAGCTTTAATATATGGTTGAGATTACCTTATCTGATAATGCATCTTAAGTCTATCAAAATTAGGAACTTCAGAGGAATAAGGGAACTTAGCCTAGAGATTGATTCGAGAATTTAATAATTGTTGGTAAGAATAATTCTGGTAAATCCTCTCTAGCAGAGGCTTTAGCTCTTTCGGCTTCTGTACCCTCATTCGTTGATGGGTTAGGAAACTCTATACTTTACTGGGTCATTATGAAGAGAGGAGAACAATATTATCTTAGATATCTTATATATGCTGGACAAGATCTTGCCGAGATAGAATTTTCTTATATACATAATGGTGTTGAAGGTGAGTACACTATTCAGATAATGTTAGAAACCTCTAGCGAGTTCTCTAAAATTCGAGAACAGTATAAAAATATTATTGAAGATCTAGAAAGGAAATTGTCAAACAGTATCGGATTACATATATTGCCGGGATTCTTTGAGAAAATGTTTATACTACTAGTAATGTTAGAAAGGTCATCATCTCACATCTCCTCTTCAGCAGAGAGGTTCGGTAAGCAACTTCCGCTTTCTCTTCCTATAGTTAAGGAGAAGCTGTATATACTAGTTAGAAATTCTCTTCAAAATATGTATAATATGCATTTGGTAGCTTTAATTGATAGAAGATTAGAGTCTTCTTCAAATGTGCTCCCAAGTTACAGTAACGTTCTATTTCTCGATTCTAGACTTTTTCTCTACTCGACCTTTCTAGCCCAGGCCATAGATATCCTAACCAAGAATGAACCTGAAACATTTTATAGACTGATTAGACAATTTAGAGAGCTCGTGAAGAGACAGTTCAAGATTGTTGATATTAGACTAGGATTAGAAGGTATTCCGTACATTTATACTGAGGGGGGAAACCCTATACCTTACACTCTTTTTGGCGACGGTTTCAAGCTTGCGATTTTCGAGACATTTGTAATGCATCTCATTAAGAATGGTATAATTATTCTTGAAGAGCCTGAAACGCATATGCATCCCGAACTTATGAGCTTGTTTATGGATCAATTAGTAGATCTAATCTATAGAAATAATATTCAATTATTTATAACAACACATAGTATAGAACTGGTAAGTTATATCCTTAAAAGCGTGGCAGAAATTAGAGATACAAACACATTAAGGCAAGACGTTCGCATACTAAGGATGCGTGAACATAGGATTAAAGATATATTAAACGGAGAGGAAGCTCGTACAAAGCTTGAGGAAATATGTCAAGACTTAAGAGAAGTATAAGGTACGAAACTTATGAAGTTATCAATAATAATTATTGCAGTTGAAGGAGAATGCGATCGAGCGCTACTTGAAACACTATACAACCTTACACCAAGAGCATACCTAGTAAACCTAATATGAGAAAGTATGATATTTGTAAGGAGAAGGCATCTAAAGTCAAAAATAAACTTCGTGAGGAGATTAGGAGTTGCCATATTACTTCTATACTGAACTGCTAATGGTCTCTATTCATCAGCTTCTAGCTTTGATGTTTGACAATACGATTTTGGAGATATATGGAAAATTTGTTGTTAGGTTATGTATTTGTCTAAGTTTCTAATGCTTGCCGGGTTGGGTTATTGGGTTTTGTCAGTTTGGTGTAGCGTCTTCATGTTTTCTGACCGGTCCAACCTTCATCATTATCTTCTATTTTTCTCGTAGTATGTTATAACTTTTTTGAGTACTTCTATTGCTCTTGTTTTGTCTGCTATTCTTGTTTTTGGTACTCCTATTGCTATTACGTATAGTGGTTTTTCTGTTGGTTCTATGCATGCTATCTCTTTTATTTCGTCGTCGTAGAATGCTCCTATTGCTACTGCTCCTAGTCCTATTCCTGTTGCTTGTAGGTAGATGTTCTGACATGCGTGTCCTGCCTCGAACATTACGTACTGTATTCCTCTCTGTCCATAGTATGTGCAGGTTCTTTCGAATACTGCTGTTATGATTATGTTTACTGATGCGTCGTAGACCCATTTCTGGTCTAGGCATGCGTGGTACATGTGTGATCTGTAGTCTCCTGGTCTTACTAGTGCTAGTGAGTGTGTCTCGACTATGTACCTATATATTCCTGGTTCTAGTTCTCTGACTCCTCCCGTTGGTACTACTGCATATACGTTCAGTGGATATGTTGCTCCTGCGCTTGGACAGGTTCGAAATCCATGGTATGGTTCTGATATTCCCTGTGCTGACCATAGTAGCTGTGATAGCATTTCTATGCTTATTGGCGCTCCACGTATGAAGTCTCTTATACTTCTTCTAAGTATTATGGCTTCTTCTAGTGTTAGTGCTCCTATCAGTCTTGGGTAGGGTAGTGGTATCATCTTTCTGTACATATGTTTACCTAGAGGTCTATCTTAGGCTGGAAATAAGATTCGGATAATTATGCAAAAGTTGCACGAGAACCTTCTCAACATCTTCAGGCCTAACAGGACACCCAGTAACATAGATAGTGGATCTACACCTTATCCTGAAGCCTCTGCTAGATAGCTCTTTTAGAAAGAGATCCCATCCACCGCATACCATGTACGAGTCGTACCATATTCCTCCACCGCATGCACATGATCCTAAGACTACGACATGGCCTAGATCTACCTCCTTGCCGATTCTCTCTAGATCTCTAATAATTCTACATAGGTTTCCTAACGTTCCCGGACCAGTAACCAGCGTCAGATCGTATCTTTCACTCTTCACTGAGTGGTCGGGATGTGGAAGCTCTCTACCAAGCTTCTCCATAGCTCTGACCACTCCTGCAAGTAGCTCTATATCGCAACCATTACATCCTCCAAGATTAAGGTAGAGCATCCTCATACTCTCCTCACCTTCTCCACTACTCTAAGTAGGCTCTCTATCTTACACCTCTCGCAAGACATGCTTGCCTTCTCTGTTCTTGATGCTACATGCTTCTCAACGTTTACTGAGTACGTCATTGTTCTACCACATTTTGGACATTTCTCAACATCTATAGTATGTAGTATATATAGCTTGTCTATGGAGTCAGCTATCATGGAATACTCCTCCCCGACCGATAATGCTCCAGTAGGACAGTGATCAACACAGAAGCAACATCTTATACATCTAGCAACATTATGTATCCACTCTATCCTGTCTCCGCTGACTCTAACAGTTATGGAATCTGTAGGACAGACATTGCTACATGCTCCACATCCTATACACTTATCTGGGTCGTGTCTTGGGTAGCCTCTCATGTTCTTCTCACCATCACTAGCCTGTCTGTACATGATAAACAGGGATCTAGACTAGCTATTATTACAGGAGCATCTCTCGGGCTCTCACCTACAAGCACGGCTCTCAGGACAGCGAGATTAGCATATGTTGGAGCTCTGACCTTCCATCTATATAGCCTGGAATCGTGACCTGTTATCACTAGATGAACGTTCTCGCCACGAGGAGCCTCCGTCATTCCTACACCTATCTTCCCGGGAGCCGGGTAGTATTCTGTTCTCAGGTCGCCCTTGGTCAGCACGTCCCTATTTAGAACTTGTTCGATTATCCTCACGCTCTGTATAACCTCCTCGCATCTGATCACTATCCTGGAGTAGGTGTCTCCTTGATCCATTATAGGGACATCGAAGTCGACTTCCTCATATGCGGCGTATGGTAGGTCTCTACGTACGTCATAGTCTATACCTGAGGCTCTTGCGACAGGTCCTACAGCTCCTAGCTTATGGGCGCTCTCCTTCGGGAGGACTCCTACGTCCTTGAGCTTTCTCAGCTCTTGAGACTCCTTGAGAGCGTCCAGGATCTTTAGGGAAGTTTTCAATTTCTTTATCAGCTCTTTCACGTCCCTTATCTGTCTGGTCTCGAACCCGTATCTGACGCCTCCAATAACGTTCAGTCCATACATTTTCCTGTTTCCAACAAGGATGTCACATGCATTCATAACGATCTCGCGAGAACGTAAGAGACCAAGAAAGATATCTCTGAGCCCTACCGAGTATGCTATCAGGGCGAGAAGGAGAAGATGACTCTCCAGACGCTCAAGCTCCAGCATCAGAGTTCTCTCAAATCTTGCTCTCTCAGGCACGTCTATGTCGAGGGCAGACTCAACGGCCTGGCAGTACGCAGTCGAGTGCGTGAAGCCACATATTCCACATATCCTCTCAGCTATGAATGGTACCTGCTCCATCTTTAACCTAGATTCACCTACCTTCTCTATTCCACGGTTTATGTACGATCCTATATAGAGGACGTCAACTATCCTGTTACCTATGGCCTTTATCAGAAAGTCCTCATGCTCATAGAAGAATGGGTGATGAGGATCAACCTCGACGAAGTCCTCAGGCTTAGATACTCTACAGGACACCATGTTGCTCAGTCTCGTATTATGCTTAAACTCTTTACGAAGAGGCTGCACTTTAGATGGTAACCCCCAGTGAAGTATGAACCTGTCCTCAACTGGCAGACTCGTCTTCAGTCCCAGTAGATCCATGGCCTCGAGCTCACACCATTCTGCTGCTGGGAGAATATCGTGTACATATGGTATGCTCTCGTTCTCGTTAAGTGTTACTCTGATGATTATCTTGGAGCTTGGCCTTGTCACGACATATATGAGCGCCATGCTTCCCTGTCGTAGTCCTGAGTAGTCTACTCCTAGACAGGTAGAGAAGTGAAGCCCTTTATCTAGTACTAAACATTTTATCACGTCTCTGAGCTGTCTCTTATCGAGGTCTATCAGGAAGGTGTCCGGACCTATCTTAGATACATTCTGAGGATCTACCTCGCATTCTTCCAGTATCTTTATGACCATCCTAATCGCCTTCTCCTCTCCTCTACAGCCTCTGTGAGCACGGACACAGCCTTTGATGGATCCGTCTCTATGAATAGTTTTCCTCCAACTATCTTCTCAAGCCTCTCTTCTAGCCACTCTTTCACGAGCTTGCTTCCTAACATGGGAAGTCTAACCCCAGAGTGTACAACTACACCGCTTGCAGCCATTCCAAACATAAGCGCCATTATCTCCTCAGCCATCGGTTCAGGAGCGGATGCAACGATAGGTAACCTGTTGAACGGTACTTTCAATATCTGTGATATCTCTACAAGAAGCTTCATTATTCTTGCATTATCTGCACATCCACCAAATGATAAGCATGGTGGTATATTATACTCTGCACACAGCTTTGCAAGCCCCTCTCCAGCAAGCTGTCTTGCCTCCGGCTTAAGTAGTCCAGCCAGTCCCGCTGCAACGTTCCAACAGCCTGTTCCGAGCACGAGTATGTTATTCTTTATCAGTCCTCTGCTCACCTCTACATGACCATAGTTATGTACTACTTTGGGGGTCGTGCATCCATAGACCACTGCTATTCCTCTTATCGTGCCATCCTTGAGAGCATTTGCCAGAGGTTCAAGGGAGCCTTTCAGGTACGATCTCAGGGCTTCTATGGACCATCCTATCATTGCCTGCTCTGGAGGTGTCCTAGGAGTATACATCTTCTCCTCTCTTCTGTTCTTGAAGTTCTCTAGTGCCATCTTGACTATCTTCTTCAGAGCTTCTGTCATATTTTCTGGGGTTACCTCAACATGTTCTGCACCTCTTATCCTTCCTATGGGGCTTGTCGTCACAAGCTTTGTATGATATCTCCTACATGCATCGACTATTCCCTGCATTGTGCATAGGTAATCAACAACGAAGAGCTCGACCATTCCAGTAGAGAGGATGACCTCGCTCATCATGAAGTTTGCTGGAACAAGCACGTTCACACCTAGAGCGTTCATGTTTATTGCTTCCTGCTCGGTCTCCTTGCTCTTCGCTATCTCGACCAGCTTCTTCAGGAGAGGTCTCTTAGCGATTCTTACAACAATGTTCACATAGTCCTCGCTTATGGCTCTCGGGCCCATTGGTCCCTTTCTTGGACTTGGCGTTCCTGAGAGGACGTCCTGCAGTGTGTATGCTAGGTACGCGCTGACCCACAGCGCGTAGAGTCCTATCTTCAGTGAGTGTAGCAGAAGATCCTCTGGATCTGTTGTTACTCCCTCGTGAGTCTTGTGGAGCGACTCAACGATCTCGCGTAGTGCTCCTCTGAATCTAAGTCCCATACCTGCATAGATCTCTCTTATCTCAGGTGGCACATTGTTCTCAAATATCTTTGACCTGAAGATAGATCCTAGGTCTCTAGATACGGCCTCAACGACCTCGGCAAGCAGTTTTGTCTCGTCCTTACCCTGAGGATCGACGTCTACAAGCTTTGCTAGCTCCTCAAGCCTGGACCTGTCCATCACTGTCAGATCTCTGCATCTTCCTTCTGCGACTGCTCCCGCATAGTCTAGGAGCTCCATTGTCAGGTCCGTGTACGATGATGCTCCAGCACATACATGTCTAAGCAATCCTCTTGATACAATTATGTCAGAGTCAACTCCACAGGACCCTCTTGAGACTTCCTCATTAAATGGATCTATCCTGCAGGGACCTATGAGACAGTGTCTACAGCACACTCCTAGAAGCCCGAAACCGCACTGAGGCTGCTGTGAGGAGAATCTATGCCAGATCGTCTCAACTCCGTCCTGTAGAGCCTTCTCGAGAAGCTCACGAGTGACCCTATCTATCGTGGCTTTAGAAGGATCAATGTTTGACATGCTGTCTCTAGGCTTCTATAATCTTAAGTCCTATATCAGCATTATCTAACATCCCATTTTTACTTCTCCAGGAGAGCCTTCACTATTCTCTCACGTACCCTCTCGCGAGCAAGCTCTGTCTCGCTTATGAACATTAGAGCACCTGTAGGACATGCCTCAACACATGCAGGTTTCCTACCCTCTCTCAGCCTGTCCATACATATATCACACTTGATGACGACTCTCAGCTCAGGTATGAGACGTGGATGAGCTATCGGACATACTAAGGTACATAATCTACAGCCAATGCATCTAGAAGGATTATGGAGGACGTAGCCTGTCTCGTCCCTGTACATCGCACCTGTAGGACATACAGCAACACAGGGAGCATCGTCACAGTGTCTACATGTTACCGGCACGTTCAAGTCATCTATCTTGTATACTCTTATCCTAGGTCTCGGAAGAGGATACTCATTGATCGCGGAGAAGAGATCCTTAGATGATGAGTGTTCAACTGCACAAGCTATCTCGCAGGAGCGACAGCCAACACATCTGGATACGTCGAACATGACTATGGGTCGAGACATGGCTGGTGCCTGAGTATAGGTATGATAAAAGATTTATAAGTAAGACCACGATCAGTTAAGATAGGTAGCTATGGGTGGGAGACAGAGAACATCGCTCTTCCTCACAAGTGAGGAAGAGGAGAGAAGGTTAGGAGGAAAGGTAAGCACGAAGGAGGAAGAAGCTAGGAAGCAACAGGCAAAGAAGAAGAGGTAAAAACCATAGATGAGACCTCCACGTCTTCTAAAACCGATAATAGACATTGCAGTACCCTGGAACGTTCTAGAGGAGTGTGCAGACGATAGGGAGAAGATTAGGAAGATAGGATATATCTGTCGAGGAGCAGCTATCTTCCAAGTTTCGCGGCTCGTAATATATAGGTATGGTAGGGTTGATGAGAGAGAGCTCAGGTTTCTTCTTAGAAATCTAGAGTACATGACTTGTCCTCCATACCTTAGGAAAGATCTCTTCAAGATAGAGCCAGAGTTGAAATATGCTGGACTTCTTCCTCCTCTGAAAACCCCATGCCACTACTTAGCGTCTAAGGACAGATTCAGACCCGGAGATGTAGTGGAAGGTACAGTAGTGAGATGGGACGGATACTTCAGCATAGTTAAGATAGGGGAGAACAAGTTCGCAAGAATCCCTAGACCATACCCTGTTGGGTCAAGACTCACCATAAGGATAGAGGCAGAGAGCAGAGAAGGTAGGTATAGGGCACATGTTGTGTCTCTCGATAAGATAGGAATATACTGGAACATTACTGTAGAGGATAAACATCTGAGAGAGCTGCTCAACACTGAAGAGTACTCGACAGTAATATTGACAGGTAGAGAGGGAAGAGACATAAGGGAGCTACATAAGGATCTTATAAGAGAGATCTCACGTGCAAGAGAGCTAGATAAGAGGATCCTGATACTGTTTGGATCTCCTCGTAAAGGTGTTGACGAGATCCTCAGAGAGGAGAATCTGGACGTTGAGAAGTACTATCATGTGAACTTCATACCGGAGCAGGGGGTCGAGACAGTGAGGACTGAGGAGGCTATCATAGCTGTTCTCTCTGTGATGCATTTTATACGTACCTGTCTTGTAAGGCAATAGTTATATGGTAGCTAGGGTGTAGCACTATCGTGAATGAGTCTGATGTTCCAATCATTGTAGCGCTAACACCTCCACGTCCTGAGGCTATTCAGGATCTCGAGGCTATTCTCCGAGAATATGGCATTAGGACCTTCATTCTAGAGCTTCCTGAGCCTCCTCTCATGAAGGACTTTCTAGAAGGCAAGGTCTCTGTAGATGATGTTCTTCTTGATCTAGAGCTTGAGTACCCAATGTTCACTAGAGAGCTCCTTCTGCTAGCAAAGAGAGCACATGACAGCGGCATAGACGTTCTCCCCATAGACCCCTATCAGGAGATAGCTACAAGAATAAAGATAAAGCTCTTCTTCAGAAAAGGACTAGAGGAGCTTGATAGAGACCTGACAGCAAGATATATAGCAATGCTTGAGCTAAACATAGGCAAGATATTTCAAGAATATTATAAAGCATACTCAAGAAGAGACTTCGACAAACTTATACAGACAACCATGAGATATGCAAAATTTGACGCCGAGAGAACACGCTTCAGAACGGAGCTCAGGATAAGAAAGATAATAGAGATCTTTCAGAGTCTCAAGAAACCAGTACTCATACATACACACTTCATAAACAAACTGCTTCCAAGAGAGCTAGAACGTAGGTTAGGTATAAAGGTCAAGACAGTAGACATATATGAGAAAGAGCTTTCAAAAATAGGCAAAAGAGGAATAGAGCATCCAGGCCGAAGATTAACACAGGCATACCTACTACACGACGAGACCAACATAGAGAAACTAAAAACCCTCGCAGCAAAGACACTAATACTAGTATCACAGTACCCACCAGCAGAACTGATGCCAAGACCAGAAGAACCATATCCAATGCTTAAAAAAGACATAGAGATTCTAGAACAGATAAAGAACGTAGAAGACATAGAAGAATTAAAAAGAATCTACAAGAAAATAGTGGAGAGAACCGCGACGCACCGATGAGAAGGCTAGAGAGCCTCCAATGACTCGGTGTGCCAGTACACAATGATGAGTACCACCCGGCACAGAAAAATGAAGACAACTTACCCGACTGAAAGAACCATACTCATAAAGCCTCAGTCTGATCATCCTCCCTAGCTACAGGAACTGTCTCATCAGTCTCTCTTGACCCCTTCTCTGGCCTAGTCATCCATACGAAAAATACCGCCATTATAATGACAATAAGTAGAATAGGAATCAGATGTTCATAGTCCGGGGACCAAAGTACATATATCTTTGTAGGATAATCAATAACTAACGATATAAGCCCCTTCTTGAGGACTAGTGAAGTATCGTCCTTGAGGACGCGCCAACCCTTAAAGGATGCGCCTAGTATAGAGAGCAATAATGAATTTGGTATATAATTTGAAGAATTTAACATAATTTTTGCATATGGCTTCACCCACTTTGTCACAGTATATTTTATCGAATTGTCTAGCATGACTATGATCAGGACCTTGTAAAGAGTTTCATACTTTGCTTCACATATCAGCGGCTTGTTAACTATAACGTCGAGTACAGGTATACTAGGTAGTTTACCTCTCGTACAGTTCCACTCCAGAAACTTCTCTACTATTCCATTACTCACGTTTATCACATATGGTATCTCTATTCTCAGATTCGTGCCCTCTGGAAACCATCCTACAAAAAGTGTCTTACGTGGTGTCGTTATGTCAATGTAGTATTCTTTTCTGTAGATCGCGGTAAGATTGATACTACTCTCATGTACCTTTAGTTCGAGAACGTTCTTATTTTCGTCATTGCTCCACTCTTTAAACGCATATTTCTCGAAGCTGTTAATGCTAACTGTTTTCGGGGCACTAACTATCACATTGTCACTATATACTTTAGCTGATCCTTCACCACATATAGTGTAGTTATTAACTTTAATGCAGATATCTCTCAATATGCTACCTGTAGACGTTGAGGCTACAACTCGGACGACAGCATATGACGTGAAGTTGATGGTCACGACGGTCGTATGAGAACTTTTGAGACAAAGATCGCAGATAGCTTCTGGAGAAAAAGAGATCTCTAGCTTAAGATAAGTTTTTCCAAGAGATGTAGGTTTAACATCAAGTGTGATTGTGACGATGTTACTGTAGAGTTCGTGGGAGAAATTCACAACTTTAGCAATTAATCCCTCTTCTTGTAGGATCTTTACACTGTTAACACGTACCTTACAGTTGCTAGCCAGAAGACGTACATGAACGGTAACTTCTCGTCCGTAGGGTAGATCGTGTGGCCAGTAATTTAATAGCTCTGATACATAGCAGTAAGAATTCAATGTTGCACATGCTCGTGTGTTACATATGGAGTATGCTAATCCAGTGCTCCCATGAGAGAACATTAACAGGAATGTCACAACGATCCCTAAGGCGGTTATTAATGTAGCTCTAGAAGTCATGATATGAGGTTAGTTATAGACTAATAATTAATAAACGTTCTCTTCGGAGCTCAATGCTTAAAATCTGCTTAAACATATAACAACTGTGATAGAAAGGCGAGATATGAGATGCTGCTGAGAGAAAATGTAAAAGTTGGAAATTACGTTGTGAAGAGACTCCTAAAGAGAGGAGGCACAAGCCTAGTATGGTTAGCTGTAGACAGGTACACGGACAATATTGTGGTTCTGAAGGAGCCTAGAATCGACAATGATCCTTACCAGGGTCTAATGAACATAAAATTCGTAAGGCATGAGAGCTCTGTACTGAAGATAGTGAATCATGATAACGTTGTAAGAAGAATAGAAGGTTTGAGAATTCTCAGACCCATCAGAATAGGAGGAGAAGTCGAATATCCAACGGTACTAGTTCTAGAGTACATTGAAGGAACGTCATTAAAAGAGCTAAGGAAAAAGTCGCCTCTCTACTATGAGGATATTTTAGAAATAATGCATCAACTTTGTATAGCAGTATCCTATCTTCATGATATGGGAATAGTCCATAGAGACCTTAAACCATCTAACATACTAGTAGACACCGACAGTCTTGAGCTTAGATGTAAAATTATAGACTTTGGAACAAGCTCAATACATGGAAAGATGGTAAAAGACAGGATAAGATCTCCAGGCGGATACACAGCACCTGAGCAAGTAACTATGGGACTACATCTACCACAAAGCGATATCTGGTCTCTAGGTGCAATACTGTTCTTCCTAGTTACAGGAAGAGACCCAATAATCGATCTTAAAGGATATCCACACCCAGAGAGACCGCCAGATCCAGCAAAGTACACACGAAAAATCGACAAAAACATACGTAGAGTAATAATGAGGGCAATGAAACCAGCAGTAATTGAAAGATATCAATCAGCAGAGGAAATGCTAATGGACTTAGAGAAATAAGGCGACATTGACGCAACATAGCACCATATCGACTTGATGTACCTATTATTTAACTCCTTTGGTGAAGTACTTTCAGGAAAATGCTGTACTGATCTTTAATTTAGAACATTATTTCATGATCTTACTTTTTACTGGTTCTCTTAGGTTTTTGTATAGTGTGAAGTGGTTTTGTTCTAGTTTTCTTATTAATGTTGTAGTTTTCTGTAGAGGTGGTTCTGGTAGGCCAATCTTAAGGCTGTCATAGCCTAGGAATATGAGTATTGGATTAATGTTTTGTATCCAGTTGAGTATTATGTCGAGATCGAAGTCCATTATAGGTTCTAGTGTAATATTCTTCCAATGCCAGTCCAGGCTTACAAATGCTCTATAACGTTGAGATGGTAATGGAG